>DATNFP010000023.1:0-43037 GCA_035606335.1 Flavipsychrobacter sp.
AAGCAATGATGAGCACTAAAACCAGCACAGCATATACTACCCATTTTTCTGTCGACATTACTGAATAAATTGTTTCATTTTGTTCATAGCGGGTTTGCACTTTATAAGCTCCTCCTAATAACTTCTGTATTTTTGATTTTACCATTAGGGGATTAGTTCCATGAACGAGTTTAAGCTCTATCGAAGAATATTTACTATTCTGATTAAAGAAACTTTGAACTAATGATAGCGGGGCAAGAACAAACTTACTATCAAATTCATCATTTACTCTAAATGTACCATCAGGCTTCAGCGTAAGCGATCTGGTAGCAGAAGCTACGTCTACCGCAGAGCTGACAGACGAATTATTTAAATAGTAAAGGGTAATTCTGCTAAATGCATTATCTACATCCAGCCCCAGTGTATTGGCAATATGCTGGCCTACAATGGCAGTTGGCAAGGGAAAAGATGTAACAGAGTCTCTGCCAAGGTTAATATAAGAACGAATAGTATTTACCTTGTAGTAATTACTGTCTATTCCTTTTACCGTTACTATTTGTTCATTTGGATCGTTATTGGCAAGTACATTATCCTCTATTACAATTGCCATATTCTGCACGCCTTGCAGATGTTTAATTGAATTTAGTTGTGAATCATCAAGTGAAAAAAATTTGCCTTTCACAACCGATACCTTTACCTCAGGGTAAAATGCTATATACAGATCCTTGACCAGCGATGCAAAGCCATTAAAAACAGAAAATAAAATGATCATTGCCCCGCTGCCAACAGCTATGGCTACCATGCTGATACGAGAAAGTATAGGCACAACATTTGCCGAACGCTTACCTCTTACATATCTTAATGCCAAATGCCAAACCAGCGTTCGATTCATTGGCTCTTATTGTTGGGTGTTTTGATTAGGATCGCGCTCTTCATTTATCTTCTTGAATAATTCTTCCATTTTAAAAACGTAGTCCAGCGTTTCATCAGTAAAAAACTGCAATTCAGGCACACGACGTAATTGATTTCTTACCCTTTGGCCCAGCAATTTCCGCCATTCTCCGGTACGTTCTTTAATGCTATGCAGCAATGCCGCTGGATCCTTTATCTGGAAAAAACTTAAATATACTCTTGCTTCCAATAGGTCGGGAGTCACTGAAACTTTTGAAATGGAAACCATACCCCCATCTATAATATTGATTCCTTCTCTTTGAAAAATATCGCTCATTTCTTCTAATATGAGCTTGCCAACCTGCTTCTGGCGCTTACTTTCTTCCATAACCAATAATTTATCTCAGGTAAAGTTAAAAGAAATGCGTTTTAATTGCCCATGATTCCTAAAGTATTATACAATTGAATTAATTCTGTAATTTCGTATACTTAAAATGTGTTTTTGATGAAGAAAGCCTCGATACTTCTTACTTTTTTTGTATCTGTAATTTTATTTGGTTGCAAAGAAATAGGTCCTCCTATAGATTTTGGTCATGGTGCACAGCACATAGATACTACATATGTAGGCTCCGTTGAATCACCTCAACCACGAAATGTAATGATCGAGGAGTTTACAGGTGTTTACTGCCCGAATTGCCCGGCAGGACATGCTATACTTGAAAGTATTCAGCATACAGATACAGGAAGAGTGGTGATTGCGGGATTGTATATTATTGGCCCTCCCCAGACAGATCCTGTTCCGAGTTTAACTTCTATTCCGGGTATATCTGACTCCAGTTTTCAAACAGTTGTAGCTACAACAATAGGTAATTCCATTTATGGAGGCATCGGTAGTTTGCCATCAGCCGGAATAGATAGAGTCAATTATTCTTCATTAGGTATGTTGCTTGATAGGAGTGTTTGGGGAAGCACTGTAGATACACGTCTGACTGTTCCTACTATTGTAAATCTATATCTGACAAGCACCTACGATACTGGTAGCAAGGCCGCCTCAGTAATATTTAAGGCAGCTTTCACTCAGGCTATCAGTGGAAAAGTGCAGATCAATATAGGGATTATTGAAAATAATATCATCAATGCTCAGGAGGATCAGACACAGGTAGATACTTTTTATGTTCAGAATCATGTTTTACGAGATATGATAACGACGCCTGCTACTGGTACTCCGATTCTTAACTCAGTGTCTTCTATAGAGGCGGGGCGAGTATTTCAATCTCAATTCACTTACAAAATAACTAACCCTACATGGGTACCATCAAATTGCAAAGTTTTCGCTTTTATGACTGATAGTACGCAGCAGGTAATGCAGGCAGTTGAAACATCGCTTACAGGCTTTTAACATTACACCTACTAAAACTTTCATTATTTTGCCTTGTCCGAAAAGACAAGGCATTTTTTAAATAATTATCCATAATGAGGAGTTTCGCTTTTCTTTCTGCAATAGTCATTATAATTTCTATATCTGCTTTAAGTTGTAAAAACAAAACCGGGAAAGGTACTGCTATAACCGACACCACGCAGCAATCAAAACAATCCAGCATACCTGATTTTAATTCCGATTCTGCATACCAATATATTATCACCCAGGTAAACTTTGGCCCAAGAGTACCTGCTACACCCGCACAAAAAAAATGTGCTGCCTGGATGGAAATCAAACTTAAAGCAGTGTGCGATACAGTTTATAGACAAACAGCTAAGGTAAAAGCAGGAAATGGTAAAATGCTTCCTTGCATCAACCTCATTGGCTCAATAAATCCTAAAGCAACTAAGCGAATATTATTATTAACCCATTGGGATAGCCGCCCATGGGCTGATATGGATACGAAAGACAAAAACAAGCCAATATTAGCAGCCGATGATGGAGGAAGTGGTGTAGCAGTATTGCTCGAAGTAGCAAGAGAAATTAAATTACACAATTTAAATCCTGATTTGGGTATCGATATTTTACTTACAGATGTTGAAGACTATGGGAAAGACACATGGGGTGAAAATTCATATTGTCTTGGCACCCAATATTGGGCATACCATCCACATGTGCCGGGATATAAAGCTGAATTTGGCATTTTGCTCGATATGGTAGGTGCCCGCAATGCCCAATTCCCGATGGAAGGTATTTCTACACAATATGCAGGAAATGTTCAGCAAAAAATATGGCAGGCGGCAGGAGAAGCAGGTTATTCTTCCTACTTCCCATTTGCAGCGGGAGCAGAAATAACAGATGACCATATTCCGGTAAATAAAATATTAAATATTCCTACCGTTGATATTATTAATCTTTCCACTACCACCTCTAATCCTTTTGCGCCTCATTGGCATACTCATCAGGACAATATGGATATAATAGATAAAAACACACTAAAAGCCGTAGGTCAAACGCTGTTACAAGTGATATATGAAACGGCGCAGCCTGTTTAGTAAATGCTTTCACTGTATCATTTAAAATATAATTATTATAGAAAGAGAGATAAAATCAGTTAATAAGTCCTGCTTTTTTTAACCTGCACAACATGTATCTTTGACGCTTGTACAAAGACATCATTCAGTGAAATATCGTCATGCAATATTTATAGTATTAGTCATTATTGTCTGTGATCAATTACTTAAATTCTATATCAAAACCCATTTTTATTATGGCCAGGAAATAAATGTTCTTGGAAATTGGTTCAGATTACACTTTATAGAAAACGAAGGGATGGCTTTTGGCATGAGAATAAACCAAGCCGACACGGGCAAATTAATCCTTACTTTATTCCGGCTTGTCGCTGTTGTTTTTGGATTTTATTTGTTAAAAAGGCTTGTAAGCAAAGGTTATGGAAACGGTGTAATAATATGTGGATCATTGATTCTGGCAGGTGCTTTAGGCAACTTACTGGACAGCATGTTCTACGGATTAATATTTACAGAAAGCTCTTTTCATATGGCACGCCTTGTACCCTGGGGACATGGCTACGGAAGGTTTTTGCATGGCAGAGTAGTTGATATGCTTTATTTCCCCTTAATAGACACTAAGTTGCCTAACTGGATACCCTTTGTAGGTGGAAATGATTTTGAATTTTTCGAGCCTGTTTTTAATATAGCAGATGCAGCAATTTCAACGGGAGTATTGATTTTAGTATTTTTTCAAAAAAGGCTCGTACATAAAAAAATAACAGCAAAAACAGCTACAACTCAATAATATGTCAGATGAGCTAATCACGATCAATGTATGGTTGGCTGGGCGCAGCTACCGTATTCGCATAAAAGCACACGAAGAGGAAACAGTGCGTAAAGCAATAAAACGTGCTGATGAAAGGATCATGGAGCTAAGAAATCATTATGCAGGAAAAGACGATCAGGATTTCGTAGCAATGTGTTTGCTAACTTATGCAGCAGACAATGCAATCGAATCGTTAGGTATGCCCTTTTTGCAGGATGAGTTAAATGTTATTGCAGAGAAAATTGATAAAGTACTTAATAGGGTTGATTAGTTGTTTGGCAAAGCCTCCAGCAATAATTCCATTTTACTGGCTCTCGAACCCTTGATGAGTATTGAACTATTCTGAGGACTATTTCCTTTTATAAATGATGCTGCTTCATTTGAATTTTCAAACCAGTTAAAGCGCCCTTTTATTTTTTGAAATTCTTTTCCCACCAATAAAACATCATTCCAGTTATATTCTTCTATTAGTCTTATAATTTCAAGATGTTCTTTTTCTTCATCTGCACCCATTTCCTTCATACCTCCGATCCATAAAACTTTGTTAGATAAATTCGATGATGCAAAGTTGATGATCGCTGCACTCATGCTTGTAGGATTAGCATTATAGGCATCCAATATAATTCTGTTTGTTCCTTTTTGTAACCATTGAGAACGGCTATTATCAGGGTTATATAACGAAACTGCACTCCTTATATCATCTATGGAAATATCAAAGTATAAACCCACTGCAATGGATGCCATCACATTCGGAAAATTGTATTCCCCAACCAGATGAGTATTTATAATCGTTTCCGCTCCAGCGCTGATCGAAGCTACTTTTAAAAATACGTCTTGCAATAGCGGTTTACCTATATATTGGGCATTGCTACTGCCATATGTTATTTGGCTAGAAATGCCGGTCGCCATAACTTCCAGATAATCTAAATCGCTATTGCGAAATACAGCTCCATTATGTTCACGCAGAAAATCGTACAACTCTCCTTTTCCTTTTTTTATCCCTTCCAGACTTCCAAAACCCTCTATATGAGCTTTCCCTACATTAGTTATGATCCCATGCGTCGGTAAGACTATCCTGCAATAGCCTTCGATCTCTTTCTGATGGTTAGCTCCCATTTCTATCACTGCTATTTCTGCATCTTGTTTTATTTTCAGTAACGTGAGAGGAACGCCAATATGATTGTTAAGATTGCCTTCCGTAGCGTATGTTTTATATTTCTGATTTAAAACAGTTGTTATTAATTCTTTAGTAGTGGTTTTACCATTGGAGCCCGTTATTGCTATAAAAGGAATAGAAAATTGTTTGCGATGGTATGTTGCAAGTTTTTGCAAAGTCTCCAGCACATTATCTACCACTATAAACCGATCATTTACTGCATATTCTCTTTCGTCAATTACGGCATAGGCCGCTCCTGCGTTTAATGCCTGCACTGCAAAAGTATTCCCATTGAAATTGGGACCCTTCAAAGCAAAATAGATATCATCTGCTTTTAATTTTCTGGTATCAGTTTGTACAGAATGATGTTGTAAGTATATTTTATAAAGTTCCGCGATTTCCAAGCCTGAATAATTTGTGTAAAAATAAAAAACCCCTTTCTTACGAAAGGGGCTGATTATAAGTTTTATTAAAAATTATTTGGGTGCTTTTTTGTCTTTGCCGAAGTGATTACCGCTTCCTTCGCTGTTATCGCCGTTAGGAGTGCCTAAACGATCCATAACACAACGGAAACCAACTGTAGCGCTTGCCTGGTCAGCTTGCATAAAACGACGTGTGCCTGGAGACATCCAATAAGCACGGTCAGCCCATGAACCACCTTTGATTACCTTAGAATCGTTATTAATAAGAGTTGTAACACCATAATTGTAAGTGAACTGTGAAGTGCTGTCGCCATCACCATAATCTCTTACATCAGAGCCTCTAACGATGAAGTTAGCATTTTGTTTAGCAAGCATCTCATCAGTAGTCATGTCTTTCTTTTCAAAGTTGCCTAAGCTGTCTTTTTCATCGATAGATCCATCATCAGCTCTTTTATATTCTTCAAATACATTACCACGGAAAGGATTGAAATCATTAACATCGTCATGAGAAGTAGGACGATATGTATCTAATGTCCATTCGCTGACATTGCCTGCCATATTATAAAGGCCGAAAGCATTGGGTTTGTACGAATAAATGTTTGCTGGTATATCTGCGTTATCATTCAGGCCACCTGCTACGCCCATTACATCACCATTACCACGTTTGAAGTTGCCCAGAAATTCACCTTGATATTCATTACGAAGACCATAGCGGGTAGTATTTTTATCACCCCATGGATATACGTTACGATCTGTAACCACTTCTTCCCCACGGCGACGTTTAGTTTCAGGTTCTGGGTTATTTCCTATCAGACCCAATGCAGCATATTCCCATTCTGCTTCAGTTGGGAGACGGTAGTTTGGCAATAAATATCCGTCAGAATATGTGATATTACGTTTTCCTGAACCACTTGGATCAAGGTCACGTTTTTTATTCCTACCGGCTGTACCATCATATTGGCCACCCATATAAGTATCTGTGGTAAATACGTCTTCGTTAACCTGGTTTGGATTTTTCTTCAGCATACCATTCTTAATGAGTATATACTCATTAACACGGTCACTGCGCCATTTACAGAACTCATTTGCCTGGTGCCAGTTAACACCCACTACAGGATAATAATCATACGCTGCATGACGGAAATAATATTGAACCAATGGTTCATTATATGATAAAGCCCTGCGCCAAACTGTAGTGTCTGGTAAAGCCTTCCTAATCAATTCCGGATAGTCGGAAGAATATGCGCGGGTCAACCAATAGATATATTCCCGGTAATGAACGTTTGCAACTTCAGTTTCATCCATATAAAAAGATGATACAGAAACTGTACGAAGTTCATTATTATGATCTACTGTAGGCAACTCATCATCAGTTGCTCCCATTGTGAATCGTCCACCTTCCACAAAAGTAAGACCTGGACCAGTTTGTTGTCCGGGATAATTTGGTACATCAAAACCACCCAGGCGTGGATCATTATAATTCCAGCCTGTAACACTGGAAACACCGCGAGATGATTTTTTCGAAGAGCAAGCCGAAAGAAGAGTACCTGCCCCGATACACAGCAAGCTCACGCCGATGAGAGTTCTTTTCATAATCAAAGAAAAATATTTGCTACAAATTGGGTTGAAAAACGTTAAAAGTGTTACAATGTTAGAGCATTCTTTTCAAAATGTCAAGCCTCAAACTCATTGAAAGAAAAAAAACTGTATTTTTTTCTTTTTCCAATATAAATAATATTATAGTGTTTTTAGCGTTTTACATTACTGCATACCACTATGTAATAAACATGCACACGCACTAAATTACGTATTTTTGATAAGTACAACGATTTTCAGAGACGACCAAAAAATGAGAAAGTTTACTGTATTGACAGTATTTACCTGCCTGTCTTCTATCACTTCAGTATTTGCTGTTCCCTCTACAGCTTATCATGTGGCTGATGCTGATATATATAAAGGTTATATAACTGAGAAAGTGTGGCTTAGCCAATATGCAATTCCACAAATACAAATTAATGATATCACCTATAAGGCAGGTGTAACATTACCTGCCAACGCATTACCATCAGATCCTCATAAACTTCAGGTTGTTTTGGGCCTGGACCGTAAAAGGCCTTTTGCATTTGTTAGCATACCTGCCTATACTACAGATCCCGCATCAAAAGAGATCAGGCAGGTGTCGGGATTTACGCTAACAATAGATGAACAAATTCTGGTCACCTCTATGTCTGAAAAAGCGGGCAGAAATACCGGAGTTACTAATTCAGTGCTTGCCAATGGTACATGGTATAAAATAGCTGTTTCAAGTACCGGCCTATATAAAATAGACTATAACTTCCTTAACAGTATGGGCATCGACCCTTCTTCCATTCATATTGCTAATTTCCGCGTTTTTGGAAATGGTGGTAATATGCTATCTGAAGACAATGCAGTGCCAAGAAAAAATGATCTTGCAGAAAATGCAATTTGGGCTTATGATGCCAATGGCAATGGTGTTTTTGACAAAGAAGATTATGTAGTGTTTTATGCAGTCGGCCCCTTAGAATGGGATAAGGATAGTCTCAATCAAAGCTTTACCCATCAGACAAATATTTATGAAAACAATGCTTACTATTTTTTGACTTTCGATCAGGGTGCAGGGCTACGGGTGCAGGATCAGGGTAGTGTACCTGTTGGCAATGAAACAATTACTGATTTTAATGCCTACATGCTTCATGAGCAAGAGCTGGTTAATCTTGGCCCTTTTGGAAGAGAGTGGCTAGGCGAACAATTCAGTAATAATCCCGGGCAACAGCTTTCACAATCTTTCAATTTTAATCTCGGCCCAACTACTTCTGCAGTTGATTTCAAAATTGCAGTAGCCACTCAATCTTCAAGCGGGGGGGATGTATTTAACTTCTCATTAAATGGGCAACCTGCTTTTGGAAGCTTAGCTTTTGGCATTTCCAATACTGGCAGCAGTGCTTCCATATATCTGGAGCAGTTGCAGGAATCAAAACTAAATGTAACGGGAAATGCCGCAATCAATATAAACTATCAACCTACGAATAGCACCGGCTACCTTGATTTTATCGAAGTAAATTATCGTCGCGCCTTAACCTTGACGGATAATCAAATGACATTCAGAGATTGGAACAGTGTCGGTATGGGGAAAATTGCAACTTATCAGATACAAAGTGCAGCTGGCGGCATTCAGGTTTGGGATGTAACTAATCCGCAAATTCCAGTAAAAATGAAAGGAACATTGAGCAGTAGCACCTATTCATTTACCCAGGATGCCCAGGAATTGCATGAATTTGTAGCCATGAATAATACTAATCTATCCACTCCTACATACATTGAGCAGGTATCTAATCAAAATTTACACGGTCCAGGGCAGGTAGATTTCATCATAGTTGCTTATCCCGGTTTTTTGAATGCAGCCAACTCATTAGCAGATTATCATCGCCAGACAGATAATATGCGAGTAATTGTAGCTACTACAGCACAGGTTTATAATGAGTTCTCTTCCGGCTCACAGGATATCAGCGCTATTCGTGACTTCGCCAAAATGTTTTATGACCGCGCAGGTACCGATACTTCGCAAATGCCTAAATATTTGCTATTATTCGGAGGAGCGTCATACGACTACAAAAACAGGATAACTAATAACACTGATTTTGTACCTACTTATGAGTCTCCCTTGTCAAATGATCCTATTAACAGCCTGGCGAGCGATGATTTTTTTGCCATTTTGGATGACAATGAGAATATTGAAAACCCATCCCTCATCAATGCAATGGATATAGGAGTGGGCAGGTTTCCGGTAGCTACTGATGAAGAAGCTATTAGTGTTGTTAATAAATTAGAAAATTATAAAAGTCCCTCATCTTTAGGTCCCTGGCGTTTATCTTCAACGCTTGTCGCAGACAATGAAGATGATGCCGGAACCCATATGGCCGATGAAGAACTGGCAGGCAGCACCATCAATAGCTCAACCGATTTATATAATTACACAAAAGTTTACGAAGACGCATTACCATTTGTTTCCACGCCGGGAGGTGAAAGATGCCCTCAGGCTAATCAGGATATAGATGGACAAGTATTTAAGGGAACATTTTTACTAAATTATACCGGTCATGGCAACACCGAAGTCTGGTCTTCAGAACGCATTTTAACACAGGCAGATTATGATAACTGGAACAATATTAATGCACTGCCTTTTGTAATAACCGCAACTTGTGATTTTGGCCAATTTGATAATCCGGCTTATGTTTCCGCAGGACAGGCTTTAGCGATCCGTAATAATGGAGGCGTTATAGCCGCCCTCACCACAACACAGGAATCATATGAAAGCGGGAATGTGGCAATTGACACTAAATATCTTAATGCACAATTTACCCCCACAAATAATGGATGGAACACGTTCGGCGAAGCATTGCGCAAGGGTAAAAATGCCGTTATTTTTTCACCAGGAGGGGCAGATATATCTAATTTAAGAAAGTTCGTTCTGTTTGGTGACCCAGCACTAACACCCGATTTTCCGGCACATTCAATCAGTATAGATTCTGTAAAAGATGCAGCTACACTGCTACCCACAAGCACCGTAAGTGCATTAGGTTCTTATGTCATTTATGGGAGTGTGACAGATGGAAGTGGCACTTTGCTTAATAACTTTAATGGTCTGCTCTCTGTTACCATTTATGATAAACCGGTTACGTTTGATGTTATTACTAAAGCAACTGGTCGTAATGCGCAATTTCAGGTACAGGATAATATTGTTTACAGGGGCAAGGTATCTGTAACAAACGGGCATTATTCTTATACGTTTGTAGCGCCTAAAGACATTAACTATGAATTTGGAAAAGGCAAAATAAGCTCATATGCGCAAAGCGATGTAACTGACGCGGCAGGCTCCGATACTACACTTGCAGTCGGCGGGTTTTCAGACAATCCCGTGCTTAACAACACTCCGCCTATAGTAAAACCGTACATCGGTGACAGCTTGTTTATTAATGGAGGCATCACAGGGCGCAATACATCTCTTTTTGTAGAGCTATTTTCTAAAACAGGTATTAATGTTACAGGCAACGGAGCTGGTCATGACCTTACAGCCGTGTTAGACGACAATACGCAACAACCGTACGTTCTAAATGATTATTACGAAACCTTACCTAATACATACCAACAGGGCTATGTAAACTTCCCTATTACCGGATTGGCCGATGGCAGGCATTCCATTACAGTTAGGGCATGGGACGTAAATGACAATTTAGGAGAAGGCACTGTTGATTTTCAGGTTGTAGATGGTCAGGTAGTAGAGGTACAAAATCTCATGAATTACCCCAATCCGTTCAGAGATCTTACCCATTTTGTCTTTGAACATAATCATCCAAATGAACAATTAGATGCGCAGATAAATATTTATAATATATCAGGTATACTGGTACGTACTTTAAATCAATCGTTTATGCCCACTGGCAGCCGTACTAATCAATTGGATTGGGACGGAACTGACAATAGCGGCGCCAAATTGCCTTCTGGCGTATATGTGTATCGTCTGAATCTTTCGACACAAAATGGAATTCAATCCTCTGCATACCAAAAACTGGTCATCTCACGTTAATAGATACTGATTATGTTAAATTAGGTCTCTTATTGTAGACTGCTTAAAATAAAATACCTTTGCAGAACTTAAAAACAAACAGTAAAAGAATGCTCAAACGCATTGCCTTCATTGGCTTAAGTATTATTATCGGATTGTGCTCTAAACCCGCTATTGCGCAACAAAAAACAAGCTTGAATGGTGGTACTACCACAGGATCAGTATTACCTGAAACAGGCGTTCCATTTTTAAGAATTTCTCCTGATGCACGTTCAGGCGGCATGGGCGATGTTGGAATAGGCCTTTCCCCGGATGCTAACTCTCAATATTGGGATGTGGCAAAAATACCTTTCACAAATAAGATGTACGGTATTTCTGCTACATATACTCCCTGGCTAAAAGACCTGGTACCGGATATATTCCTTGCCTATATAGCCGGGTATTTTAAATTCGGTGCAGACAGTTCTCAAGCTATAAGTGCCTCAATGCGCTATTTCTCATTAGGTAATATTAATTATACAGATATTAATGCACAGCCTATAGGTACTGGTATGCCCCGTGAATTTTCATTTGATGCCGGTTACTCTATCCGCCTTTCTCCTTATTTATCTGCCGGTGCAAGCTTGCGCTACATACATTCAGATATTGCTTCAGGAGCCGGCGCACAACAAGGACTGGATTACAAACCCGCTAATGCTTTTGCTGCTGATCTTGGTATGTTTTACACTAAGACCCATGAAATTGATGAATTCCGCAGCTCTACTTTCAATATTGGGGCTATCCTGAGCAATGTTGGTTCTAAAGTATCTTATAGCTCTCAGCGTAGCGATTGGATACCTGTTAATCTTGGTATCGGTGCCGCATATACTTATCAGTCAGACGCATACAACAAAATTACCTTTGCAGTTGATATGAATAAATTGCTGGTTCCTACGCCACATACAGCCGACTCCTCCGGGAACGTAACTATTGAATCACCAGGAAATATTGCATTAGCTCCCGGCATTTTCCAGTCATTTGGCGATGCTCCCGGCGGCTTTAGCGGTGAAATGAGACAAATAGACATCTCTGCTGGCGTTGAATACTGGTACCAGAATCAATTTGCTCTCCGTGCAGGATATTTTTATGAAAATCCACAAAATGGTGACCGTAAATATTTTTCATGCGGTATAGGTGTTAAGTATAATATTTTTACTTTGAACGCATCTTACCTGGTGCCTTCAGGTTCGGGAATTGAGAGAAATCCACTTTCTAATACAGTTCGTTTTTCACTGATGTTTGAATTTGACAAAATTGAAAAACAAAACAGCACAACGGAATAGTTCAACATAATTTGAAATAAAAAAGTCCTGCTAAAAGCAGGATTTTTTTATTTCTTCTGCTTGAGAATATCTCTATAAAACTTCTATCTGATTACGAAGCAGATCGTCAAAATCATCACGCTCACGAATTAGATATGGGTGATTTTCCATTAGCATCACTTCTGCCGGCTTCAGTCTGGAATTAAAATTGCTGCTCATTTCAAATCCATAAGCACCTGCGTTATGAAACATTAAATAGTCTCCTTCACGCACCTCGTTTAACACCCGATCCCAGGCAAAAGTATCGGTTTCGCAAATATTGCCGACAACTGTATATATCCGTTCTGGGCCATCTGGATTTGAGATATTGGTGATGCGATGGTAAGCATCGTAAAACATTGGTCTTATCAGGTGATTAAATCCTGAATTCACCCCTGCAAATACTGTTGCAGTAGTTTGCTTGATAACATTTGCTTTCACTACAAAATAGCCACACTCACTCACCAGATATTTACCCGGTTCAAACCATATTTCAAGCGTGCGGTTGTATTCGGCTTCAAATTCTTTCACTGCAGCAGCAAGCTTTGAGCCTAACGCAAATACATCTGTCTCTGTATCGCTGTCTTTATATGGCACTTTAAAACCACTACCTAGGTCTATGAATTCTAATGAAGGAAAATGTCGCGCAATGTCAAACATCACATCGAGTGCCTGCATGAATACATTCACATCCTTTATCTCACTACCGGTATGCATGTGCAACCCCTGGACGTTGAGGTTTGTTGTTTTTACAATACGCTCAATATGGCGCATCTGGTGGATGGAGATACCAAATTTGCTATCAATATGCCCTGTGGATATTTTGTAATTACCACCTGCTTCTATATGAGGATTAATACGAATACAAACAGGATAACCACTGCCAAAGCGGTTACCAAACTGCTCAAGGATAGATATGTTGTCTATATTCACATTTACACCAAGCGCCTGGGCCTGGAGTATCTCTTCAAAATCCACACAGTTTGGAGTGAATAAAATATTCTTTGGTTCAAAGCCTGCCTTCAGTCCCAGCTTCACTTCGTTAATGCTTACACAATCCAGCGATGCGCCTAAGTTCTTCAGGTACTTCAAAATATTGATATTGGTAAGTGCCTTACAGGCGTAGAAAAACTTGGTAGGATGACTTTTGAAAGCCTCCTGCAGTTTATGATACTGCTGCGCTATTTTTTCCGCATGGTACACATATACGGGTGTACCGAATTCTTTAGCTATCGAAATTAGCTGTTGATTATTTACCGGCTCGTACATAAGTGCGCGAAGATAAAAAAAGAGAGGCACTTATAAGGCGATTATTGATAATTCGTAATATGTGTGCCTTCTTTATGTATTACGCTCCAAAGATTCCAAAGAAACAGATGATAAAAATGAGAACTGCTACGAGCAAAGTTGAGAATATTATTTTATTGATTTTACTCCTCACTGCCCATTCCAGTATATCGTAATACAGTTGCTTAAGCATAAAAGGGTATTGTTCTATAAAATTAGTTAAAAAGGAAATTCAGTAAATGTAAAAAGTTTAAAATTTCACGTTATTTTCCGTCAGGGTATAACTACATATTCTTTTTGTATGCTATAAGATGTCATGAGCGTACATATTATATTTGGATAAAAGAAGACAATATGGATGTAGCAATTTTATTTACAAGCTCTAATAAAGGTTAATTAATGAGAAATTTATTTTTTATTCTATTACTAATATTGTCAATAAGCGCTCGTGCACAAGAAAGATGTGATTGTTTTGACAGACTTTATAATTTAAGCACTAACTACTATTTTTCTAATAATTGGCCAATGGCCATAAGTGCGCTAAAAGATGCTATCTCATTTTTGGATTCCAATCGCGCAGGTGATTATTATTTTGAGTTAGGTGATTACTATAGCCACACCACAGACACAGATTCTGCTGCATTATATTTTACTAAGGCGATAAAAAGAGGATATCCATTGACCTGGATAAAATCAGGCTATCCTACTATTTATAGCAAAATAGATTCAGCCAAAATTCAGAAATATATATTAGACCTTAAAGCAAAAATTGATTTTGATCTATACGACAAGTTTGTTCAAATAAATGCTTTAGATCAGGCCGTAAGAGATGGAACTTTGTATCCAATAAATGATATTTTTCATGGTACCCCCGAACAAAAAGCATTTATAGATACAATGTCTATAAGAGTAGACAGCAATACATTTGAATTCGTAAAGCAGGTACTGGAAAAATACAAGTATCCTATTGCATACAATTTGGGATTTTACCCTTCAGGTTTCATGGGGCTATTATTACATATTACTGCTGTGGACAATGCACGAAGCAGAAATTTATTTGCCATTCTCGAAGAGCTAAACAGAACTTGCAATTTTCCACAAAAATCAATTATCCTATTTTTAAAAGACCGGCAGAAGCTATACAACGAGCATAATAGCTGTTGTGGCTTGTTCGGAGGAATTAACAGATATTCAGACATTGTAGACGTAAATAAAGCTGATAGCATTCGACTTTCATATAATCAATTGCGTTTAAAAGAAGAGACATCTCGCGATGATACGACATCAATAAGAAATAGATCTGAATTACGTTCAAAAGGTTATAAACCCAAACCATATCCTAAAAAATATTTTTGTATTGAAAAATATCATTTTGACTAATGCCATGTGCTAAATCATTTTTGCTTTAGTTATCTTTTTAATTTTATTGTCTTACTGTTTCTAACACTCAGCAAGACCCGTCAAAGTCAGTCTTTTTTTTGTATTATAATTACCACGTGCAAAAATTCATATAAAAATAAATTCCTAAACTTTCCCATTCTTAATATCCTCTACTATTGCTGGATCAAGCAAAGTAGTAATATCACCTAGATTATTCATTTCGCCTTCTGCTATTTTACGAAGTATTCGGCGCATAATTTTCCCGCTTCGTGTTTTAGGGAGACCGCTTACAAATTGAATTTTATCAGGGCGCGCAATGGGGCCTATCAAACGAGAAACGGCTTGTGCAATATCTTTTCTTGTTAGCTCATGATCATGTGTTGCATCATCAAAAATTACATAAGCATAAATGCCTTGTCCTTTAAGATCGTGTGGGTAGCCTACTACTGCACTTTCTATTACGCCTGTGTGCATGTTTATCGCGTTCTCTACTTCTGCTGTGCCTATACGGTGACCGCTTACATTGAGCACATCATCTACTCGGCCTGTGATGCGATAATTGCCTTGCAGATCTCTAATGCAGCCATCGCCTGTAAAATACAGATCAGGATAGGTAGAAAAATAATTCTGCTTACAACGCTCATGGTCGCCATAAGTAGTGCGTATGATAGATGGCCACGGAAATTTAATGCAGAGATTGCCAGCTATTCCATTTTCTTTTATTTCTTTCCCCTGCTCATCTACCAATATTGGCTGTATACCTGGTAAGGGTAATGTGGCATGAGCAGGCTTGGCAGGTGTAACACCAGCAAGATTGGAGATCATTATGCCTCCCGTTTCTGTTTGCCACCATGTATCTACTATCGGGCATCTTTTTTTACCGATATGCTCATCGTACCAATGCCACGCTTCTTCATTAATAGGTTCACCAACTGTGCCTAATACCCTGAGGCTATCAAGGCTGTGGCCTTCTACAGGCTCTAATCCATAGCTCATAAGGCTGCGTATGGCTGTGGGGGCAGTGTATAGAATATTTACTTTGTGCTTGTCCACAATATCCCAAAAGCGACCAGCATCGGGCCATGTGGGTATGCCCTCGAACATAAGCGAGGTAGCACCTGCAGCCAAAGGACCATATACTATATAGCTATGCCCTGTGATCCAGCCAATATCAGCGGTACAGAAAAATATATCCCCAGGCTGGTATTGAAATACATTTACAAAGCTGTAAGTAGTATATACCATATAGCCAGCGCAGCTATGCACCACACCTTTAGGCTTTCCGGTAGAGCCCGATGTGTATAGTATAAAAAGCGGATCTTCCGCATCCATTTCTTCAGCAGCAATTGGGGGATTACCCTGTTGTTCTACTTTTTTTATTTCGTCTTCCCACCATACATCCCTGTCTTTTATCATGCTAACGGTTGTGCCTGTCCTGTTGACGACAATTATCTTTTTTACAAACGGGCAAGTTTCTAATGCGTCATCAATGATACTTTTTAGTGGTATATCTTTTCCACCTCTATAGGCGCCATCGCAAGTAATAATGTATTTGACATTCGCATCGTTAAGGCGGTCGGAGATACTATGGGCACTGAAGCCACCAAATATTACTGAATGGATCGCTCCTATACGCGCGCAAGCCAGTATAGCAATAGGCAACTCTGGTATCATGCCCATGTAGATACATACCCTGTCTCCTTTGCTGACGCCATTATTTTTCAACACATTGGCAAACTGGTTTACTTTAAAGTGCAGTTCCTTGTATGTAAGTATGCGTGTATTTTCTTCAGGATTATTTGGCTCCCATATTATGGCAGGAGTATCGCCCGATGATTGCAAATGACGATCAAGACAATTTTCGGTGATATTCATCTTGCCGTTTATAAACCATTTTACATTTGGCTCTTTAAAATTCCACTCCAGTACTTTATCCCATTTTTTACGCCAACTAAAACTATCTGCCACATTAGCCCAAAAACCTTCCGGATTTTTAACGCTTTCGTGGTATTTCTCTTTATACTCTTCTAAAGATTTTATCTGGAATGGGTATGATGACATAAGGCAAAATTTCGATAAGCTAATATATCATAAATATTCGCGGCAGACATACTCATGGGCAATATTAATTATGTATTGCGTCCTTTATAAAATTTTGTTAATTTGCATTCACAGTCAATTAGCCCCCTTTAAAACCTATTGCGGATGCAGCATTTTGTACGAACTATATTTTTACTTTCCCTATTAATCGGGCTTCGGGCAGAAGGGCAGCTTAAAGCAGATTTTGGAGTTTCGTCTTCTTCATCTACTTCAGGATGCGCTCCATTACTCGTACAATTTCAGGATAAATCAACCGGTTCTCCAACCTCTTATTATTGGGATTTAGGCAATGGGGCTACCTCTGCTTTTCAAAATCCATCAACAAGCTATGACTCTGCAGGCACTTATACGGTAAAACTCACCGTATCAGATGGGACCACAACCAACACTAAAACTATTACAAATTATATTACTGTATACCCTGCACCGAAAGTGGATTTCAAAGCAAACGATACAGCAGGATGTCCTGGCTTTGCTGTTACATTTACCGACCATTCCACGCTAAATGCTTCGGGAACGGGTAAATACTTATGGAATTTTGGAGATGGGACTGCAGACTCCGCAAAAAATCCCACCAAAAATTTTTATTCTCCAGGATATTATAGCATTGCATTACGGGTAACAAACAGCCAGGGCTGTGAAGCATCAGCAACCAAAACTAATTACATCCATGTATTTACTCCTCCATCTATAGATTTCTCTGCATCCGATAATTATTTTTGCTCTGTTCCTGCAAGTGTTACATTTTCAAATAATACTACAGGGAAAGGGCCTCTTTCATACGAATGGAAATTTGGTGATGGTGGCACTTCCCCTCTTGATAGTCCCACACATTCTTATACTACCACAGGATATTTTGATGTAACTCTTATTGCTACCGACGGTAATGGATGTAAAGACACTTTTACGCAATCAAGATTCATCAAAACAGAAAAGTTAAATGCCAGCTTTACTATTTCCTCCAATAAATGTGTATTTGATTCTGCTACTTTCACTAATACAACTACCACCACTCTTTTATCAAGTACATGGTTGTATGGCGATGGCAGTAGCTCAGGATCTCGGGTGGGTAATGCAAACGGATCACATTACTATACCACAGCAGGTACTTATACAGTATCCCTTATAGCTTACGACGGCTATTGCCGGGATACCACCACTGGGAAAATTACAGTATATCCCAGCCCTAATCCTGTAATATCGTTCACACCTGCTCAGCCTTGTCCTACGCCATCCACAGTGACATTTAAGGATACTACCGGCACAGCAGGAACAACTTATTCATGGACATTTAGTGATGGTGGTAGTTCGACACTCGCTACATCTCCACATACATTTATGAAGGATGGGGTAACTGATACAATCAATCTTGTTGTAACAGATGCTCATGGCTGCAAAGCTGCTACTTCCACTCAACTCGAAATTTTTCCATTATACGTGCATATTATTGGTGCAAACAAGGGATGTATTCCTATGACCGCTACCTACTTTGATTCTCTTAGCATGGTACCTATTGGCTTATTACCCGTATATCCGGGAAGAACAGTATCTCATAAATGGAACTTTGGAGATGGAACAGCGTCCAGCACGGCTGCTAAACCTACACATACTTATACTAAGTATGGCACTTATGTGCTGACTGACACCGCAGTCACATCTAACGGATGCACAGTTTCAACTACAGATACGATACGGGTCGGCACTCCGCCTATTCCCGATTTCTCAGGCCCTTCTACGATATGTATAAATCATGAAATAGATTTTACGAATCATTCAACAGGCGCTACAAATTATGTTTGGGAATATGGAGATGGCAGCACTGATACAACCAAAAATGGCTCATACAAGTTCCAGGATACTGCATCCAGGGATACGGTAACTCTGGTCGCTTACAATAATGGCTGCCCGGATAGTGTGAAACAGTTTTTATACGTGAGGCCCCCTAAAGCTGGCTTTCAAATAAAATATCATTGCGATAGTTTGCCAACAGTAACCTTTTTAAATACTTCGCTTTTACCAACTTCTGTGAAATGGTATTTTGGTGATGGCGATTCATCTTCGGTTGATTCTCCTAGTCATACCTATAGAGCATTAGGGACTTTCGTGGTAACACTCATTGCCTATAATGACACGGCCATGTGCTCTGATACCATGAAGCTCCATGTAATGCGGTTGGCTGAGCCGCAACCCTTATTTACAGCCAGCGATACAGCTATATGTAAAGATCAGATCGTAACATTTACAAGCACCATAATAAATGGACCGGCATATAGCTATGCCTGGTCTCAGAATGGCGTTCCCCTCCCTATATGGGATCAGGGTTTACCCGTTGTTAAGGATACTTTCACCACTCCCGGACATTATGATATAGAATTAACCATCAGCGACTTTTATAATTGTTTCGATAGCCTAGTCAAATACAATTATATCGCTGTTGCAAAACCAGTAGACACCTTTGCAGGCACACCTATCTCCGGATGCGAGCCATTGAGTGTAAATCTTACAGATTATAGCACTGATATATCCGGAGTATCAATTACAAATCGTCTCTGGAGTTTTGGGGATGGAACGTCTGCATCTGTAGGTACCGCAAGCAAGTCGCACTTATACACCATACCCGACTCTGCAATGACTGTAACGTTAATAGTGACTGATAATATAGGATGTAAGGACACGCTTACACAATCCGGCTATATCATAGCTTACAAACCTTCCGCTACTTTATCCACATCAACCAATACCCCTTGCATTGGTATTCCGGATCTGTTTTATTATACAAGTACCTCGAAGGATCCGATAACAAATGTTATTTGGGATTTTGGCGATAGTAGTACTTCAACCGATCTCTCTCCTGATCATACTTATAAGAAGACAGGTACTTATACCGTCACTCTGATCGTTTTCGATGGCCATGGATGCTCTGATACTATAGTACAGCCAAAGTTTATCCTTGTAACAAAGCCAACAGCTTCTTTTAACATGGATGATTCCGTAAGAATATGTCCGCCGCTATTTGTCAACTTTACCAATACTTCTACAAGTGCAGTCAGCTACTATTGGGATTTTGGCGATACTGCTTCTTCTACTATTCCAAGTCCTAACAACTTATATACCTATTCCGGATATTATACTGTAAAGCTTGTAGCATTTAACAGCTATGGCTGTACAGATACAGCTATCAGTCATGTAAATATCTTTGGCTATGCGGGTGCGCTTACCTATTCACCATTGAAAGGGTGCGCGCCTCTTACTGTAAATTTTGTGTCGAGTATAAAAGGTGCCTCTGAAGCAGTATGGGATTTTAGTGATGGGGTTACCAGCAGTGATACATCGGACACTACTACTCATACATATTATACACCTGGTGCGTATGTGCCCAAATTATTATTAGGTGATGGCAAAGGATGTGAAAGCTCCAGCTCGGGTCTGGATACAATAAAGATAGATGGCATTATTCCGGGGTATAAAGTATACCCGGCATGTGAAATGGATACGGTTCGGTTTTACGATACATCCAAAACATATTTTTCATCAATAGTAAGCAGAGAATGGATCTTTGATGGGTATATCACTGATTATGACAGTATGGCCACTATGTATTATGATACCGCAGGTAAATATCCTGTGAGCCTTATTGTGAAAAGCCAAACGGGATGTATAGATACACTATCAGATAGTGTCACTATATACCCTCCACCAAATATTGATGCTGGCGCCGATACTACGGTCTGCGTTGGTGATGCTGCTACATTAATGCCAAGTGGCGGAGTATCTTACACATGGTCTCCCGCTGCTACATTGAGCTGCAGCAATTGTACTAATCCATTAGCAAAGCCAACAGTACCCACTACTTACACAGTCGTCGGTACAGATATACATGGTTGCGTAAATAGTGATACCGTTTCTGTAGGATTAAAAACTGTTGCAACAGGAATTGTTGATAGTGGCGGCACCATTTGCCAGGGAGATACGGTACAGCTTCATGCGTCAGGGGCACAACATTATTTATGGATACCCTCCACATCGCTAAGCAACAGTTCAATATCCGATCCTTTTGCATTTCCCCAAGCTACTACTACCTATATGATGATAGCATCAGAAGGTAGCTGTATACCAGATACAGCATATGCCACAGTGAATGTGCACCCTGCACCGCAAATCAATGCAGGCGGAGACCAGCAAATAGTAGCCGGGCAATCTGTTACATTATTAATAACCGGAACAAACGTAACCACCTATTCGTGGACTCCGGATACTGCTTTGAGCTGCGATAACTGTCCTAATCCTGTAGCAAATCCGTTGATTACAACAACTTATACGGTAAGAGGATATTCAGACTTCGGCTGCTATGATTCAGCTAAAGTAACAGTACATGTTGTATGCGATAAAAGCCAGGTATTTATCCCTAACTCTTTCACTCCTAATGGCGATGGAATGAATGACATATTCTATCCGAGAGGAGCGGGAATTAAAACTGTTAAGTCGTTCCAGATATACAACCGATGGGGCGAGATGCTTTTTGAAAAGGATAATTTTAATATCAACGATGCTTTAAGCGGTTGGAACGGCAGATATAAGGGTGCTGAACCCAAACCGGATGTATATGTATATATAATAGTAGCGGAATGTGAATCGGGAGAAGAGATAACATGGAAAGGGGATGTAACAATCATTCGTTAACGTAAAAACCGTGATGCATGAGAAAGTTATTTTATAAAATAATAGCCGGCGTATTTTCACTGTTATTGCCTGCAGGTGTAATGGCGCAGGCTGATATACATTTCTCACAATTTTATGAAATGTCAATTTTGCGCAACCCAGCATTGACAGGCGTTTTTACAGATGACTATAAAGCAGGCGTTCTTTATCGCAATCAGTGGAGCAGTATCAGTAATCCGTTTCAGACCGCATTAGTAAATGGTGAGTTTCGTATTCCTATCGGGAAAAATGTTACTGATTTTTTAAGCGTGGGACTGTTAGCTTATTATGACAAAGCCGGCAGCATAGACCAGCAGATAATGGGTGTTTATCCCGCAGTTAATTACAACAAATCACTCGAAGACGATCATCATTCATTTTTATCTGTCGGCTTCACCGGCGGATATCTTCAATATAGTTTTGACCCTGGTAAGGCCACCTTTAATAACCAATTTCAAAATGGTGCTTTCAATTCCGGAAATCCAACCGGAGAAAATTTACCCAATCCAAAAGTGACTATTTGGGATATGGGCGCAGGTGTGAATTTCAATAGTAGTGCCAACGATAATGTTAGTTATATGTTCGGAGCCGGAGGTTATCATTTTACCGAACCTGTAAATTCTTACTATCGCAATCCCGATATCAAATTAAGTATGCGATGGAATATCAATGCTGCATTGAGCGCTAAAATAAACGACTATTTTTCACTCCAGTTACAGGGCAACTATGCTTTAGAAGGCAACTATAACGAAGTGGTATTTGGCGGTCTTGTAGGATGGACAAAACCTGCGGCGATTGGTGTAGATCTCTTTACGATATATGCCGGAGTATTCTATCGTGCGGGAGATGCTATAATACCTGTTGTAAAAGTTAAGTATAAGGATATGGCTTTCGGCCTAAGTTATGATGCAAATATTTCTTCATTAAAAGCAGCTACCAACTTACGTGGAGGCTATGAAGTTTCTGTATTTAAAACAGGAGTATTTCATACTTCTGATAATGGCAAGACTATCTGCCCTACTAATTTCTACTAGTAGCAATTTTCATTTAAAGAAATGGGGAATAAACTTACTCGTATTATTAGTAATCAATGACGCGCTATTCCCATTTGAATGACCTTACAGATAAAGGAACTATTATCATAGACCAAAGAATAAGCCCACCAACTTTCCAGGGCATTTGCCAGATATGTGCGCCTTCAAAGGCAATTTTACGAAGGCCATCCACAAACAAAGTAAGTGGCAATATGTCGCAGAACTGCTGTAACCAATGCGGATAATTTTCTATAGGGAAAAATAACCCGCACAATAATATTTGTGGCAGCACAACAGTATTAGCAATCGGAGAGATAGAATTTTCATTTTGTACTACACCGCTTATCACAAAGCCGATACTCATAAAAATAACAAGTCCGAATAAAGAAAAAACCAGCATTTCCATAAACGTTGCAAAACCATTTACAAGCGTGAACTGAAAAGCAAAATATCCTAATGCTACCATGATGATAAAGCTGATGATATGGAAGAACAACCTACTTAACATCTCACCGACAATAATAGAGCGCCTCCTGACGGGTGTGCTTCTCAATCGTTTTAATACCAAATTTTCCCGAAGACTGAATAACAGGAATGAAGAGCCATATATACCTGCCATAAGTAATGAAAATCCCAACTGTCCCGGCAGAATAAAATCTATAGAGCGATAAATTCGCCCCGGTATTTTGGTAACTTTTAGAGTGGCTATGGAAGGGTCTTGAGGAAATACCTTCTGGTTGATCTTATCAATAGCTGCATTGAGCATTACCTTAAGCATATCTATGCTTCCTTGCGGGGCGCCTGCAGTCTGCAAGCCGATAGTGTAATGTGGTATTGAGGCCGTGTTGTTATCTACTATAATATTTATAATCGCAGCTATACGCCCTTTCTTTAAAGCTTCAGTTTGTTCTGCTGATGACAAGCCACTTTGAATCTTTATAGAAGAGATTTTTTTGATCGTAGTATATATCATTCCGGATGTATCACTCCCCGGTGCAACAGCTATTTTCATCACAGGGCTTTGATCAACCATTGAGCCAAATACTGTAATAAAAATAATGGGGAACAACAATGAAAAAACGATAGAGGTAGGGCTTTTGAGCATAGCCAGCAAGCTATATTTCGAGATGGTGAAAGCAGCTTTTAGCTGGTTAGGACGATTGCTCATATCAGACAAAGATAAAGTAAGCAAAATCTTTGTGCCATGAACAACTCTGATAATTGGATCACATTATCTTATACGTCCAAAATCATATCTGATGCCCGCTGATATAAAGCTGTAGCTATCCTTACTTTTATTAGAAGGCAGATCGGGTTTATATCCATCCAGGTAATCGTCCAGACTACTGCTATACTGAATATTAAGATTTAAAACAAGATTGGCGCTAACATTTACATTCAAACCAACATTTACCGGCACTATCATTTCTGTAGTCACGGGTTTAAAACCAATTAATTCCTTATCCGGCTCAGGATACCTTTGTACATCCGCAGTGACATTACTATTGATAACACCAAATCCGGCTCCTACATATATTCCTTTCACTACACGCATAACCGGGGATTGTGCTTTTTGCATAAACTGTCCTATGCCTACACGTACATTGAGGTTAGCTGCATTAAAAGTATTGGTCACACTTATATGGCCCCTATTGGGGTTTTCAGGTGCAACAAATAATCCACTAGCTGCTAAATAACCATATTGGCCTTCTACCCCAAAGCTTATAAACTCAGTTATATTATAGTCCAGGTTAACCCTGGCCGCACCTTCGTTTGTGGGGTTAGGTAAATCAGCAAAAAGGGTGGTTACCCCTCCGCCCACACTAACACAAAAACGATGTGCAGCGGGAGGAAGTTGCTGGATCTGACCATATGACTGGTGAAAAGAAAGTATAATTATTATTATCAGTATAACTTTAATTGGTTTCATATGCTCTTGATATTGGGTTAATTAATTGTATGTTTAATAGTGCCAGATATGCTTTTTATACTGGGTTATTTGTTGTTCTATTTCATTTGATTGCTGCAGTTCTTCTTTATTCGGCGCATAATCTTTTAAGCTCAGATCACCGGGATTTGATTCCTTTACAATTTTACTACTGAAAGCATGCTCAATAAAAATATCATCAAAGCTTATGTTGTAAATACTGTGTAGTGGGTCAATGACCTCTTTTGTAACAAACACTTTGCGGCACTGTGGAAAGTACAGCCAGAAAGCAGGCTGCTCACTTACTACTTCTTCAGCAGCTTTTATTTTTATCAGCGGTGCAATACCTATTATCCTTGTCTCTACACGTGAGCGTTGCTTATCATAAAATATATCTTCTTTTATTCTGAATTTGGTCACGCTTTCAGAATTAAAGTCATTAAGCTTCATCACGGCTCCTGTCTGGTTACCTTCAGAGTCAAACTGGGGTACAAGCACACTATCGGTGAGTCTTGCCAATGCTTGCACGGGTGTAAGCCGTGTTACGAATGCATCACCTGTAGGATTTTCTTTTGTGCTTGTGGGATCGTAAGCAGTGATTTTCCTTTCAGCGATGCCTTCCATAATAATATCCATCAGGCTTGCTCCGGGGGTAGCAAATATTTTGTTTTTAGGATCTGTTAGATCTATATCTCTCCATATCCTTTTATAAAAGCGTACATTATTCATGTTCACCTTTGGATACGGAAATGGCTTGGCATTTGCCAGCGCATTCGATTTATAATAGCCATCTACCGGCAATGCTGTGTCTTCCGGGTTCACTACTGCATTAGACGAAACTGAATCCTGACCTTTTTGTGGATTCGCTGATGGTGTATCTACAACGTTTTGTGCCATTACGTAGGTATATATCCCACACAACAAAACTGAAAACAACACAAATCTTAATTTCTTATTCATGGTTTATCCATTTATACTTTTAAATTATTCAGCTGTTAATGTTACAGCATCCAATTGCCTTTTCATTCCATCGGGCCCTGTGGCAATAATGTTATCAAATATTACCCTGGTACCCGGCACTATATTATTCATTGCTGATTGCATAGCGCCTGATAATACATTTCCTGATGTTTGCAAAACCATGGCATCAGCCCTGGGTCTCACGATCACAAGCGTAAAACGGTCTATATTGAATTTTGCATCAAAGTCGAAATTATCGAGCGTCGCAAATATTCTGTTTTGCGATTTCAGCGCAACAGTACTTAAGCGGCCACCGCTCTTTCCGCCAAATTTTACCCTGGGATCCGGTATTCGTTTTACCCTGAATTCCGAAGTGCTTATATTCTGAACTTTTCCACCTTCCAACACTGCAGAAACTGTTACTCTTGCAGTACCCGGCTGGCTTACGCTCACCGTGTAATGTCCGTTAGCCCCCGACATAGATCCTCCACTTATGCCAACGCGCAAATTTTCTTTCGGAATACCTGGAGCAGAAACCGATACCGGGTTAGGTACACCGATGTAAAACACATTCATTTTATCAGGAGAAACAACTGCAGATGGCCTTGCCACCTGGTATTTTTCTTCCGGCGTCTGGTATGTTTTAATGGTACCGTCTGTTTGAGTTACTTTTATTGTACCTGACCATGTATATACCCCTTCCTTATCTGTATTTACCGTGTACATGCCTTTACCATCTGTTACGGTAAGTTGTTGCCCGTTTACAGATATTTGCGAATTTGCCTTAGAGTCCGAAGCAGTCAAAAATACTTGTGCTGTATATGGCTGTCCTTGTATCACATACGAGGTAGGCGCTACAGCAACTGCTGCAAATTGGTCAAGATTTACAACTGCTCTATCCATCTGGCCAAGTATTTTTCTTATTACCGTTGCCTCGTCATTTTTCAGATCGGCTTGTATTTTAGTAAGAATAGTAATAGCGGCAGTCAGTGGCATACCATCTCCAAAATTGGCCATCTCCCAGCTCTTCCTTATCCCGCCTTTATGCTTAGGCGGGTCTATGGCAGATAGAGTACCTGTAAAACCTTGTTGATCAATCGGACTAAGCAAAGCAAACATTTTATCTCTTGTCGCGTTGATAGTATCTTTTAACTTTTTTCCTCTGCCCTGGTTTATCATTAGCCGGTATGCTATATCCTGGTTATCGCGTTTTTTTACGTCTCCAGTTTTAGAATCATATCCTCCACCATCATCTATCATCAGGTTTTTTATAGCTACAATATATCCATCCAGGTCATCCGCATATTTTCTAGCCTGCTTTGCTCTTTCATATATTGGCCGTGCACGTTCGGGTTCACTCTGTAGTTTTGTAGATTCAAAAGCTGCGAAGTTATTATCGATGTTACCCTGAACATTTTTTGTAGAAGTCTGTAGGCTGGTTGTCAATGTCTTGAAAGCATCCAATACTGACGTACTTACATTCAAGGCTATCATACCCAGCAATACCAGGTATAATATCCCAATCATTTTCTGCCTTGGCGTCTCGTTAATACTTGCCATGCTCGGTTTTTAACTTTTACGGAATGCCTCCAGTTGGGCTTTATATACCATGTTTATCTGCGCCAGGTTATTACTTAGCGCACTCAGCTCTGCAGTGGTTTTTATCATTTCCTGCAGCATATCCTGCATAACAGCAGTAGAACCCTCTACCTGGTTAACTGAGTCAACGGTTTTAGTAAACTGTTCAAAACCTATTCTTAATCTTTCAATCGTCGCAGGATTAATAGAGGTTGCCAATAGCTTTTCCAGCTCGGCTGTTGGTGCGGCTTCCTGTTTGCGCGCAATTACATTATTATCCTTCGACTTTAATGAGTCAAAACCCAGGATAAAGAAAAGGAACGATTCTACAGCGAGACCAATACCAATCATCCATTCCGCACCATCCCAGTGTAGTATCTTAAACATTACACCTATTATCACAACGCTGGCACCCCATGAGATAAGTGTATTTATACCGACTTTTCTTTCTACTTTATTTGTCGTATCCATAATGTAATTAAGATTGGTTTTGTTGAATTGCGATCTTGTTTTCTTTTTTATTTTTTCTACCCCTATACTTCCGGGTAGCAACTTTTTTACCTAATATTTCAGGAGCAGGCATCACGCATCTGAAGCCAATGTAGGAGTGTGAAACATCCTGCACTTCATAATCCCGTGTATAAGGGCTAAGCGAAGAGGCATTATCTTTCCAGGAGCCGCCACGTACTACTTTCCTCTTCATAAAATCGGTTTCAGATGAATCTGCGTCGTATAGCAATACAGGATTTTGGTCGTGTACGAATGCCCAGGCAGATTCTTTATACGCATCAAGCACCCACTCAGATACATTGCCTGACATATTGTATATGCCATATTCATTAGGTGCATAAGACATTACAGGTGCAGTATATGATGAACCGTCTTCAGTATAATCGCCCTCGTTTTGTTTAAAATTCTCTACCAATCTGTCCTTTCCATCGCGGGGAGCAACTGTGCTATCTACGTTCCGGGTAGTATTACTCTGTTCTTCTCCCTGCGCATATACCCACTGGGCTTCAGAAGGCAAAGAATATGGGAAACGGTATTTTTTCAAGTATTTGCTTCCACCGCGTATCGGGAATCTGCTTCTCCACGATGTATATGCCATAGCTTGCTTCCAGTTAACCCCAACTACAGGATATTGATCATAAGCAGGATTATTAAAATAATCCTGAACCATTATGTCGTTTTGAGAGTTAGGGAAATCCGTTGCCCATACTTTAGTATCAGGGTAAACATTTACAGCCTCTATCTCAAATGTATCTGCGTTTGGGTCTGGTGCGCCCTCACGTAAATGAGCATACGCAAATACATACAAGTTCTTGCGTACTTCATCATGGTTATACATCGGGGCAAGCTTTTCAGCATTTCGTCCGCTAAAAATTTCATTATGCTTTACTTTCCTCCAGTTGATCTTCCTTCCGAAAGAATCGCTATGAGCATTGTACTTAAAGTATTTGTCGTCTTTCAGATAATTAGTAACTGCAATCGAGTCTATCACCCAGTTAACAAATTGTCTGTACTGTGCGTTACTTACTTCTGTCTTATCAATAAAGAAAGAGCTAAGGCTCACCTGTTTATAGCTACTCGAGTCCGAATCATTCTGGCCATATTTTATAAGAATGCTCCCACCTTTTACATAAGCCATTCCGGCAGGCGCTGGCAATGTGCTTCCTTTATAAGCTTTTATACGCGTAGCTCTTTCTCTTTGAGAAAAACATTTAGGCGATAACAATAATAGCGGGATAATGGATAATAATCCCAACGAAATATTCTTCAGGTGCATATGTAGAAAAAGGTTTTTTCTGGTAAACAAAAATGAATTTGTTCACATGTAACGTTTACTTTACTTCATCCTCTTAGAATCAAAGATAGGGTTCAACATTATATTAAATTCATCAAATTGAATTCAACACGATATGTTAATAAAATTATAACAATATTTTAATACTTTCTATAAAATACTGATCTACAACAAATTACCAATACAGTAATTATTATTAATGATAAAACATTAATAAAATATTATTACGTTGTAGTTCTCATAATCATATAAAATCCAATTAATTATGATAATCATTATATTAATTATGCCTTATTTAAATAATTATAAATTTTCAGGTAATAATTTTCTTATGAACAATCGTAACTGCTAAAGATTGCAGGATCCTACCATATAAAAATGTGAATAAAATCTCTTTTCCATTCCTCCTAATTAATCCTGAGGGGATGGTATCAATGTATATTTGTAATGCTAAAAAAAGGCGATGGGTAATGAATTAAATACCGCCTTCCGGAAAATAATACACATCGATATGGATGCATTTTATGCATCTGTGGAGCAGCGGGACAATCCTGAATATGTTGGTAAGCCTATAATAGTTGGAGGGTCGCCGGAAGGACGTGGCGGTGTGGTAGCGACAGCAAGCTATGAGGCGCGCAAGTTTGGGGTACGCTCCGCAATGCCATCCAAAAGAGCTATACAGCTCTGCCCGGAAGCTATTTTTATTCCTCCTCGTTTTAGTGCATACAAAGAAGCCTCTCAAAAAATAAGAGAAATATTTTCACGCTATACAGATCTGATAGAACCTCTTTCATTAGATGAGGCCTACTTAGATGTTACTACAGATAAACAAAATATTGGTTCTGCAATAGAAATTGCGAGGCGGATAAAACAAGCAATAAAAGATGAATTAAAGCTCACCGCCTCAGCAGGAGTTTCAGTTAGTAAGTTTGTTGCAAAGATCGCTTCCGATTATGATAAGCCTGATGGATTAACGTTTATAAGTCCGTCAAAAGTGGAAGAGTTTATGGAGCAGCTTCCTGTAGAAAAATTCCACGGCGTAGGAAAAGTAACGGCCGACAAAATGAAAGGTATGGGACTGCATACAGGGGCTGATCTAAAAAAACTGACAGAAGATGAGCTTGTAAAACATTTTGGGAAAAGCGGTCATTTTTATTTTAGAATAGTTCGTGGCATAGATGAACGACAGGTACAGCCCGATCGTAAAACAAAATCATTAGGAGCAGAAGATACTTTCCCTTATGACCTAACTACGATAGAAGAAATGAATAAGGAACTGGATAAGATTGCCAAAGTAGTTTACGACCGTTTACAACGTTATGAATTGAAAGGAAGAACTATTACACTAAAAGTAAAATACAGCGACTTCAGACGGATCACGCGCAATCAATCGTTTTCTAACCATGTAGGTGACCTGGAAACAATAGCCACCACTTCAAAAAATTTGTTATCAGGTACTGACTTAGAAAATGTAAAAATAAGATTGCTGGGCATTTCCCTTTCCAACTTTAAGGAGGTTGCTCCTGTTCAAAAGAAAGAAAAAAAGTCAGAGCAATTAAATCTTTTCATGTAGCGCACATTTACACCTCAGCCTCTACAGGAGATGGCTCTAAAACCGGGGCAACTACTTCATCCTTTATTTTGTGCTTTTTAAGGAAGCGCACATGCAGCAAACCTATCAGCAGAGCAATAATTCCTTCTCCTAAAACAGTGTTTTCTACACCAAATCGCTGTGAGACAGACCCGATGATTAATCCTCCCAATGGCTGCATTCCAAAAAATGCCATTGCATATATACTTATAACCCTGCCACGCATAGATTGTTTTACGGTAGTTTGTATGATGGTATTGGTGATAGTAATCTGCGACATCATACCAAAAGCACCGATCATTACAAACATCAGGGCTAAGGGATAATATTCCATATGCGAGAAAAGTACAAGCCCTGCACCAAAAACGAACGTATTGATAGCAAGTATTCGTCTAAGGTTAGCATCGTGTTTTAATGATGCAAGGAATATAGCTCCGACAAAAGCGCCAACTCCGATAACGCTGTCTATTATACCGAATGTAGATGCTGTACCATGGAAAATATCTTTTGCGTACACGGGTATTAACGTAGCAAAAGGCAAAACGAACAGGCTGATAAGTGCAAGCATCCCGATTACAAATGCAATAGAAGGAGTGTTCTTTATATAAATAAACCCTTCATATAGATCCCTTACTATATTTTTTTTGCGTCGCACCCGCTCATGTTTGGGCAGCCTCATCATTAATAGTGAAATAATCACTGCAACAAAGCTTAAAGCATTCATCCCGAAACAAACATCATCACCCAATTTCTCTATAGCAATCCCGGCAATACCCGGCCCTATAAGTCTCGATAGGTTGACCATAGATGAGTTTAGTGCTAATGCATTGGGCAGATCTTTTTTATCATCTATCATTTCATACACCAAGGATTGTCGTGCGGGAACATCATAAGCATTTATAATGCCTAATAAAGAACTTAGCGCAATTATCTCCCACACATTGTAATGTTTGAAAAATACCAGCACAGTAAGTAATAATGCCTGCACCATTGATGCAACCTGGGTCCATATCAAAACTTTGTGTCGGTTATACCTGTCTGCAACCACCCCCCCGAAAAATGAAAACAGGAATGAAGGGAACATGGATGCAAACAATGTAAGCCCTAACATAAATTTGGAATGCGTGAGAGAATATATTACCCAGCTTACGGCAGTTTTTTGCATCCAGGTGCCTATTAGTGAAACAGATTGCCCGGCAAAAAACAACCTGAAATTACGACTCCTGAAAGCGGCGAAAGTATTAATGTTCTTCATAAAAAATATCCATCATCTATAACTCATCATTCATTCCAACTAATCAAAATCAACCAACCTGGTAAGAGGCACTAATAAATTGCGCAGCATGTCCCGCTCTTTTGCAGAGCATGCTTCAGCTAATGCTTTGCTAAGCCATTCATCACGTTCACTCCTGGTTTTATTGATAACATTTTGCCCAGCTTTCGACAGTGAGATAATAACTTTGCGCTTGTCCGTCTTCGAGGATTTTCTATTAATATAACCTAACTCTAAAAGATGATTCAGAATTTGAGACATGGATTGAGTGGTTATCTTCTCTATTGCCGCCAGCTCGCTTGGCAACAATTCCCTATGCTGGTCAAGCAAAACAAGTGTAGACCGTTCTGTCAGGGATAAACCTTCTGCGGTAGATATTTTCTTCAATTTTTTCACAAGCCGGGAGACAACCGTCCTGAGTTCCGATGCCAACTGAAGATTATCCTTTTCGATCATAAAATGAAGATAAACTTATAAGTTTACCTTACAAAATTACAATTTAAATGTATCAATGCTTCGGAGAACTATATAGTATCTCCTTAATTTAACATTGACTTTATTTATTGTGGATTGCTATCGGATTTATTTTCATCCTTTCTTTCTTCACTATCAGCATTGTTTGGTTGGTCAGGATGTTTTATTTCATATTCTAATTCCACATCTATATTTTGCGCTTCGGCTCTTCGGGCTTTCTCCATAAGATCTTCATGATGCGCCTGCAGATACGCAAGCTTCTTTTTACCATAAGAGAAACGTGTAATTACAACGAATAATACCGGGACAATAAATATCGCAAGACTCGATGAAGCAATCATGCCTCCAAGTACCGTAAACCCAATAGTATTACGTGCCACAGCCCCGGCACCCGTTGCAAATACAAGAGGCATCACACCTAAAATAAAGGCAAGTGAGGTCATGATGATCGGTCTTAAACGAAGTCTTACGGCTTCCATGGTCGACTTTATAAGCTCTTCCCCGCGGTCTACTCTTATCTTGGCAAATTCTACTATCAGGATAGCATTTTTGGCAGAAAGTCCTATCAGCGTTATGAGTCCTATTTGTGCATATACATTATTTGTAAGCCGCGGCACACATATAAGCATTAGTATTGCACCAAAGGCACTCACTGGCACAGCAAGTAATACAGAAAATGGCACAGACCAGCTTTCATACAAAGCAGCCAGGAACAGAAAAACAAAGATGATAGAGAAGATAAATATGTAAATGGTTATTTGTCCCGCACGTATTTCTTCATAGCTCAGCCCTGAAAATTCATAAGTATATCCTTGCGGCAATACTTTATCTGCTGTCTCTTTAAGCGCTTCAATACCTTGTCCCGTACTGTATCCAAACGGAGTAGAACCATCCACTTCTGCGGCACGAAATATATTAAAGTGGGTTATTAATGGCGGCGCTTCTGTAGCATGATAGCTGATCAATGTGCTTAATGGCACCATTTGGCTATCCAGGTTGCGAACATAATATTTGTTCATGTTCGAGATCAAAGCACGGAATACTGTATCCGCTTGCACCACCACATGATAAGTACGGTTATAAAGTATAAAGTTATTTACAAACAGACTACCCATATACGCCTGAATAGTTGTAAACACATCCGAAACATTCACTCCCATCTTTTCACATTTGTCACGGTCTACTGTAAGCTCATAGCTGGGTGTATGTGCGGAGTAATAACTGAATGCTGTAGATATTGCCGGGTTTTTGTGTGCTGCTGCAACAAATTTTTTCACTACTTTTTCAAATGCATGTACATCATCGCTTGTATTTCCCTGCTCTATCTGCATACTGAAACCTGCAGCTTGTCCAATGCCCCTGATAGGAGGGGGCGGGATCACTACAACGTTAGCATTCTTTATACCTGCGGCAGCTATCCGGTTTTTTACTACTTCCATAATGCCCGGCACCTGCTCTTCAGGCTTATTGCGCTCTCCCCATGGTTTGAGCATACAGAAAATAGTCCCGCAATTCGATGTAGTCCCCGAGTTAAGTATATTTAATCCAGATAGAGCAGCATAGTGATTAACTCCCGGCGTAGAGCCTATTATTTTCATCAGCTTGGTTATCACTTCCACCGACTGTACTGTAGAAGCTGCCTCTGGTAATTGATAAGTGATGTAAAGACGGCCTTCATCTTCAGAAGGGATAAACCCACTTGGCTTCGCCTTGAATAAAAGAACCACACCGATACAAATACAAATCAATACGATAATAACATACTTCGAACCACGGATACAATGCTGCACTCCGTTGGAATATCTGTAAGTAGTCCTGTCAAACCACGCATTGAACTTATAAAAGAACTTAGCAAGGCCCTTCGATTTTTTATTTAGATGTGAAGGCTTCAGTAGCAATGTGCAGAGAGCCGGTGTAAGCGATAAGGCAATAAAAGCAGATAGCATCACCGATATGGCTATGGTTATTGCAAACTGCTGGTACAGTCTTCCTACTATACCCGGTATGAAACCTACAGGAACAAACACGGATGCCAATATCAATGCAATAGCCACCACAGGCCCGGATATGTCTTTCATCGCCATATACGTTGCCTGCTTGGCAGTCATATGTTTCTCATCTATATAATGCTGCACAGCCTCCACAACAATTATCGCATCGTCAACTACTATACCTATCGCCAGCACAAAACCAAACATGGTAAGAGTGTTAATAGTAAAGCCTAATGGAATGAAAAAGCAAAAGGTACCTAATATAGATACAGGTATAGCTAATACAGGTATAATTGTAGACCGGATGTTTTGAAGGAAAAGGAATACAACAAGCGCTACCAACGCTAATGCCTTTAGTAAGGTATCTATTACTTCATGCATCGATACCTTGATAATGGTAACCGACTCAAATGGCACTGTGTAGTCCACATCTGTAGGGAAAGATTTTTTCAACTGCTCCAATTCTGCATATACATTGTTCGCAGTTTCCAATGCATTGCTGCCCGGAGCCTGATAGATCATAAGGTATGATGACCGCTTGCCGTCTACAAATGAATTACTTGAAAAAGTGAATTTGCCTAATTCTACTCTTGCAATATCTTTTAAGTAGATCATTTCACCCGTGCCAGGCATAGTCTTAACTATCACATTTTCAAAATCCTTAACGGTGTTCAATTGTCCGTTTACAAGAACTCCTAACTCAAACTGCTGGGTACTCTTCTGTGGCGGAGCACCTGCAGATCCCGCGGCCACTTGCACGTTCTGAGCGTTTAATGCACTAATCACATCCTGTGGGATAAGACTATGCGCAGCCATCTTTTCAGGATCCATCCAGATACGCATACTAAACGGGTCAGTTCGGGAATTCACATCTCCAACACCCGGTACGCGCAGTATGGCATCTTCTATAAATACATTTGTGTAATTATCGAGGTAGGTAATATTGTGTGTGCCCTTTGGTGAGTATATAGCCACCATCAGAAGCATGCTCGGATTACGGGCACGCACAGTCATACCCAGCCTGCTCACAACAGATGGTAATAAAGGTGTTGCAATGCCTACTCGGTTCTGAACATTTAATGCAGCAATGTGAACATTTGTACCGACATTAAACGTAACATTTATTCTTACACTTCCTGTATTGGTATTGGTACTTGTCATGTACTCCATACCAGGGGCACCGTTTATCTGCTCCTCAATAGGAGTAGCTACAGTTTGTTCAACTGTTTCAGCATCTGCACCAGTGTATTGTCCCGACACCGATACGCTCGGCGGCGATATATCAGGGTATTGATCTACTGCAAGATTGGCAATACAAATAATGCCTGATATTATCAGTACCAGGGAGATAACAATAGCAGTGACCGGTCTTTTTATAAATGTATTAGCTATCATTCTGCTGCCCTGGTTTATTTAGCTCACGTGATTGTTGTATCTCAAATTCCAGTTCCGGATCTATATTCTCTGCCTCTACTCTTCTGGCCTTTTCCATTAGGTCTTCGTGGTGTGCCTGGAGATATTCAAGCTTCTCTTTACCATAAGACACCCGTGTAATAATCACAAACAATACCGGAACAATAAATATCGCAAGAGTTGACGCTGCAAGCATACCGCCAAACACTGTAAAACCTATTGTCCTTCTTGCTACCGCACCAGCGCCGGTTGCAAACATCAGTGGCATCACACCGAGGATAAACGCAAGCGAGGTCATGATGATAGGTCGTAAACGCAGCCGTACTGCTTCCAGTGTAGATTTCACAAGCTCCTCTCCCCTGTCTACGCGCACTTTGGCAAACTCTACGATCAATATCGCATTTTTAGCAGCAAGGCCTATCAATGTAATAAGACCTATTTGTGCATATACGTTATTTGAAATTCTTGGTAAGCATTCAAGCATCAGTATAGCGCCAAATGCCCCGATTGGTACGGCAAGCAATACCGAAAATGGAACTGACCAGCTTTCATATAATGCCGCAAGGAAGAGAAAGACAAAGGTGATAGAAAAAATAAAAATGTAAATAGTTGTTGTCCCTGCACTTATCTCTTCATAGCTCAATCCTGAATATTCATAAGCATATCCATCAGGCAGAACTTTTGCCGCAATATCTTTCAGTGCATCCAAAGTTTCGGTGCTACTATAGCCTGCGCCTGATGAACCATCTATCTCTGCTGAACGGAAAATATTAAAATGCGATATTAATGGCGCAGCTTCCACTGGTTTAAAACTGATAAGTGTACCAAGTGGCAACATCTCGCCTGCCTGGTTGCGCACATAATACTTGTTCATGTCTGTCACCAATTCACGGAATGCAGTATCGGCTTGCACCACCACATGAAAAGTACGGTTGTAAGTGGTAAAGTCGTTTATGTACAGGCTACCCATATATGCCTGGATGGTTGTGAACACATCTGCTACGTTCACACCAAGCTTCTCACATTTTTCCCGGTCAACAGTAAGACTTGTATTAGGAGTATGCGCCGAATAATAAGTAAATGCACCTGAGATCGCAGGGTTCTTATTTGCTTCTGCTATAAACTTATTTACTACGTTTTCAAAAGCATGTATGTCATCATTGGTATTCCTCTGTTCTATCTGAAAACTAAAACCAACAGTAGAACCCACACCGGGAATAGGAGAAGGCTGAATAACCTGTATGCTCGCTCCCTTTATGCCTGCGTCTGCAATACGCTTCTGCATTACTTTAATAATGCCGGGAACTTGCTCACTGCTTTTATGCCGCTCGTCCCATGGAGACAATTGGCAATAAATAGTTCCGCAGTTAGAGTTGGTCGCATTAGTTACCACATTCAATCCGGATAAGGCAGCATAGTGGGCAACACCGGGAGTAGTAGCCACCACCTTCATCAATTGACGCATAACTCCAACAGAGCGTGCAGTTGACGAAGCCGGGGGTAATTGAAAAGTAACATACAGGTTACCATCATCTTCCGACGGAATAAATCCCGTAGGCTTATGTTTAAATAAAAATATTGCAGCAACGCAAATACATATCAGCAAAACAACTATATACCTTGACGCTTTTATAGATCGCTTTACTCCATCAGAATATTTATCTGTTACCTTGTCAAACCATGTATTGAATCTATAAAAGATCTTTTGGAGACCTCTTGATTTTTTATTCAGATGCGAAGGCTTGAGAAGAAGGGTACAAAGTGCAGGCGTTAATGACAACGCAATAAAGGCAGACAGCACTACCGATATTGCTATGGTTATCGCAAACTGTTGGTACAACCTACCAACAATGCCCGGTATAAAACCAACAGGCACGAACACTGCGGCCAATATAAGAGCTATCGCAACCACAGGGGCAGATATATCTTTCATCGCCATGTAGGTCGCTTCCTTGGCCGACATATGCTGCTCATCTATATAATGCTGCACGGCCTCCACAACAATTATCGCATCATCCACCACAATACCTATCGCCAGCACAAAACCAAACATGGTAAGGGTATTAATGGTAAAGCCTAACGGTATGAAAAAACAAAATGTACCAAAGATAGACACAGGTATCGCGAGTACAGGAATAAGAGTAGAGCGGGGATTCTGTAAGAAAACATAAACAACTATCGCAACCAATGCTAACGTTAGCAACAAAGTGATCACAACGTCCTTCATCGAAACTTTTACCACAGTCACCGATTCAAAAGGAACACTATATGCCACATCAGCAGGGAAAGATTTTTTCAGTTGCTCCAGTGTTTTATAAACACCGTTCGCAGTCTCAAGCGCATTACTTCCCGGCGCCTGGTAAATAAGCAGGTAAGAAGCGCGTTTACCATCTACGAATGAATTACTCGAAAAAGTAAATTTACCAAGCTCTACTCTCGCTACATCTTTCAGATAAACTAACTCTCCTGTGCTCGGTACTGTTTTCACTATCACATTTTCAAAGTCCGACACTTTACTCAAACGCCCATTTACAAGAATACCCAATTCAAATGTTTGCGACTTCTGTTGTGGTGGCACACCTGCAGATCCTGCTGCCACCTGTACGTTTTGTGCGTTTAAGGCAGCAATTACATCCTGCGGTGTCAGGTTATGAGCCGCCATTTTCTCGGGGTTCATCCAGATGCGCATACTAAAGTCATCTGTAAACCTGTTGATACTACCCACTCCTTTCACGCGAAGCAATGCGTCTTGTACAAAGATGTTGGTGTAGTTGTCAAGAAAGGTAATATCATGCGTGCCTTTAGGTGCAAAAATAGCCACCATCATCAGCATACTAGGATTCACAGCTCTCACCGTAAGACCCAGACGGCTTACTACTGCCGGCAACAAAGGGGTGGCTATGCTTACACGGTTCTGAACATCAAGGGTAGCAATATCTATGTCTGTACCTATTTTAAAGGTTACATTCATTTGCATCAGCCCGTTATTGGTATTATTACTCTGCATATACTCCATTCCGGGAGTACCATTCACTTGCTGCTCTATAGGTGTAGCCACAGTCTGTTCCACTGTCTGAGCATCTGCTCCGGTAAATTGGCCATTCACCTGCACAACAGGGGGAGTAATATCCGGGTATTGATCTATCGGCAGGTTCAGGATGCATATTACACCTGTAATTACCAATACAATTGATACCACTATAGCTGTAATCGGCCTTTTTATAAAGGTGTTGGCGATCATATCTTGTTAATCATATAAAAGACAAAAATTTGGTTTTCATTTCAAGCCCGATTTATCGTCCACCCTTACCTGGCTGAGCAGGTGGACGTTTATTTGCTGTAGTTATCGATGAACCATCATGCAACGATTGTACACCGTCCGATACTATTTTATCACCTTCCTTAATACCTTCTTTTATTATTATGTTAGGCCCTATTACTTCGCCCGGTTGTACTTTCTTCTGAAATGCGAACAATCCCTGTTTTACTTTTCCGGAATGATATGCCGAAGTATCACTGCTTATAGTGGTATCCTTGGCGATATATACAAAGTATTCCCCCATCTGCTCTACCACTGCTTTATTTGGTATTACCATTTGAGGTGTCGAATCCTGGTTGCGAACTCTTACCACACAGCTCATACCTGCTCTTAAAGAATAATTAGGATTTGGGAAAACAAGCCTTATCCTTAGCGCTCCGGTTTGTGGATCTACAGCCCGGTCTATCACAGATAAGTTACCTTGGTGAGGATAAAAAGACCCATCAGGTAAGATCATGGTAAATAACGAATCAATGGATTTGTATTTACCACTTTGAAGATCTTCAAAATAGGTTAGTTGCTTTTCGTTGATCAAAAAGTCAACACCCATAGGATCATCTGTGGAAATGGTATTTAGTACTGTTTGGCCAACTGTCACGAGGTTGCCTAATTTCACCTGACTAAAGCCTATAGTCCCATCAAATGGTGCAGTGATAATAGAATATGCCAGATTGATCTTCGCAGTCCTTACCGACTCTGCGGCAGATTTCACCTGGTTCTCAGAATTTTGCAATGTTATCATTGCGTGGTCATATATCTGTTTGGCCACAGCTTTTTTACTATTCAGGAATGAATAGCGATCAGCATCCTGCTGCGACTGCTTCAGGTTGCCTTCAGCTACTTTAAGATTAGCCTGGGCTGCACTCAGGTTTGCTTCATAGGTACGTCTGTCTATCTCATACAGCTCCTGCCCTTTTTTTACATGCGTGCCTTCTTTAAAGAATATACCGGTAATATAACCTTGCACTTGCGGCAAAAGGTTTACCTGGCTCAGCGCCACTGTAGTTGAAGTATACCTGTCATAATAAACTACAGGCTGTGCTTTAACAGTGTATAGATTAACAGGTACTGCCTGAGGAGCAGGTGGTTGCTTATGCTTGCATGAAACCAGGATCAGGCAACTTACTAATGTTATTCTCGATATTAATTTAACCATTGACGGTCGTTTTTATTTTTTTATTGAATTGTGATATCGCCCATTGCTTTTTCCAGGTCTATTTTGCTGGATAGCAATTGGAACAGTGCATTTGTATATCCTATTTCTGCCGATATAAGATTCGATTCGGCTACTATCATGCTTAGGTATGCTACTATACCTTGTTTATATTGCAACTCTACTATTGTATATACATTCTTGGCTTTCGTCACGTTATCCCTTAGCATCTTCCAGTTATACATATTGCTTTTATAATTGGCAAGAGCTGTGGTATATTCGGTATAGATCTGCGATCTCAGGTTTATCTCCGACCAGTTTAGTATATCTTCCTGCAACCTTGATTTGTGAATATTTTCAAGTCTTGAGAAACCTGTAAATATTGGGATGTTAAATGATAACCCGAAGTAAGAATAAGGATAGGAAGTATTAAATAGCTGGGAAGCATTATTGTCTTCGTACTGTAAGTAGTTATTGTAGAAAGCAGAAACAGTAGGCAAGAATGCAAGTCCATAATAACCAGTCACCTCATGTTGCAATGCTTTATTTGTTTGTAGTTGCTGATACTCTATCCTCTTTTCAAACGCGAGCTGCTCCGTAGTATCAAAACCTATTTCCTGCATCATTTGAAGTGTATCAAAAGATACATTGAACTGCTTTTCCGGCGGATAGCCCATTAGTTGCTTTAAGGTGGCATAATCTGGAACAATATTTTCTATTTGCTGTACCAATTGTCCTTTCGAATTATTTAGTGAGATCACTGCTTCGTCATAATCTGTTTCATCTACTATGCCTCCTATATATTGATTGTAAGTATCAGTGACATTTCTATCCAGGCGTGCAGTATCCTCTTTCAGCACATTAACCTGCTCCAATGTAAGCAGTAGATTATAAAATGCCTTGCTTATAGATGAAATAAGAAATATTTGGGTGCTGTCTCTTATTTGCCTGGCTTGTTTTATATATAGCGGGGCACTTTTAGCAGCGTATAAAAGTTGCGGATTGAATATTGTTTGGCTAACAGTTAGCTCCGGTATAAAAGTATTGACAACGCCCGTACGTCTCGGAATGGTAGCATCGCCTAACGAGTCCGACAAAAATGTAGTCGGCAATTGATTATAATGTATCAGGTTGCCTGAAATATTTGCCTGTGGCAACCATCCCGCGAGATTGATAGCATTGTTGGTTTTGGCAACCCGCACATTGATCAGCGACTGGTTAAAGGATGGCTGATGTTTTATTGCATAGTCAATACATTGCCCTAACGTAAATGATTCCACATCACCATTAGTAGAATCTGTTTGTGGATAGGCACACACAGGCACACTTAAAATAGCAATAAGAACAATGAATTGTTTTATTCTATGTCTCTTTATCATAGCACTAATTATAAATAATTGTTTCAGATGCATTTCATCATAAACAAACACATTCAAACCATTTGGCCCTTATGTGTGGATCTGGCTTAGTAAAATTTACCTTTTTCGGAAAGTCTGGAGTGTAATGCTTTTCCGGATATGATCCTGAATAAGCAAACGCTTTTTTATTGCAGCAAAAAAGATGGGAAATCAGATCTGCAATTTTCTACAATACAGGTACAGTGGCACAAGTGATGTTATATCACTATTTCTATGAAAGAATTTTGAAAAGAGTTCGTTGCGAAAGAATAAAATTGATAAAGCAAAAGATGATGCAAAAAGCAAAAGATGATCTGCATCCGATGTTGCTTGAGGAGTAATATGAATTGTGGGAGCTGTAAAACGTCTTTCTCTATATCCCGTTCTTAGTTTATGGCTGCTATATTGAGCAGAGATCGAAATATTCTCTCTTACTAATCGTAGCTCTATCAGTTTTTTTACGGCACTTGAAAAAATGATTATAAAGATGGCTAATGCAAGGCATAAAAATTTAGCAAAAGGAGAATATGTAGTGAGTTTATTCTTCATCTAAATAAACGATCGGAGGCAAACTTAGGCATTATAATACTTCAATTCCTAAATAAGTTTATGAAAGCTAAAGGTTTTATCTTAAAAAAATGCTAATTAAATATAGCTTTAAAACAAAGATATATCACTTTACTGACGTCTTACCTAGTTATAGATCCCATTATAAGGTCTAATTGAATATATATTTTATATAATAAATGCTTTTTATTAATTTAATGTATTAAAGACCCGTTTTATGAAAAAAATTTACCCAATCAAGTTCTTATCTGTTTGTTTCTTGTTTCTTTCTTTCGCAGCTAATGCGCAATACGTTATTAAAACAATAGCAGGCAATGGTATTGCCGCTGATTCCGGCGATGGCGGCGCTGCCATAAATTGTGAACTGCATTTCCCCATGCAGGTTTGCACTGATGCCATTGGCAATATCTATATAGTAGAACAGATAAATAATACGATACGTAAGATAGATGCCTCTACAGGT
>DATNFP010000024.1:0-24682 GCA_035606335.1 Flavipsychrobacter sp.
TAGGTTGACCCCATTGTCGCGCGGTCTATTGTCGTATTGGCACCTATTTCCACGTCATCCTCTATCACAACATTGCCAATTTGTGGCACTTTCTTATACGAGCCATCCTTTTGAGGGGCAAAGCCAAAACCATCACTGCCGATCACTGTTCCGGAATGAATAACAACATTTTTCCCCAGCTCGCAATCATTATAGATCTTTACGCCGGCAAATACTGTAGCGTTTTCTTTTATTACAACATTATCACCGATATAGCAGCCAGGATATATTTTTACTCCATCTTCAACTATTGCATTTTCACCGATATAGGTAAATGCCCCAACATATATATTTTTACCCAGCGAAGCTGATTGGGAAATAAAAGAAGGGTCTTCAATACCTACTTTACCGCTACTTGCAGCAATCTCATTATATTTTTCTAATAAGAAGGCAAAGCCGCTATAGGCATCTTTTACACGTATTAAAGTTGGCTGTATGTTTTGAGTTATCTGCAGGGATTCATTAACTATTATGATGGATGCTTTACTGTTATACAGGTATTCTTCGTACTTAGGATTGGCAATAAAACTTAATGAGCCTTCATTAGCTTCTTCTATTTTAGCTACTTGGTTCACTTTGGCATCTGGGTTGCCCTCTATCTTCCCTTTTATTAGCGTAGCTATCTGTAAGGCGGTAAATTGCATGAATGTGTAAAATTACAATATCTTAATTGAGATTCCGTTTCCCGGGCAAAGTTTTAGTTATGTTATTAATGATCTTCAGGATTGGATATAGCAAATGTAGTTTTTATGTACGGGTCGGGCAAGAGCTTGGTTAACTAATGAATCATCAATTTCTGAAATGTTCTTAACCGATCCGTCTTTCATTGCTATATTTATCCGCTCATCGTTTATATTATAGGAACTATTCGATGTTGTTCCTGTAAATACAAAATAATGCAGATCTTCCTCATTAATACTTAATAATGACTTCGCCTTATCCCTTTTCTCCCCCAAAATGCTTGCCAAAGATTGCGAACTCAAAATAACTTTGTAAAGTTTGCGCAAAATCATCATTTTACATAATAAAGAAAGTATTTTATCGTCATGCGATTGCCATACTTTTATAGATGCTAATACATCATAATCGTCTAATTCACAGAATCTTATTAAATGTTCTGGGTTTGATTCAAAATCAGATTCTCCTATATTTTCATAAAGAAAATATGTTAACGCAGGAGTGGCAAATAAATTAACCCCCTTTCCGGCAAGTTCTTTGGCTCGTTTTATAATATTTATTAATAAGTGTTCCGCGCCAAGCACTGTTTTATGCAGATATACCTGCCAATACATTAACCTGCGGGCGATGATAAATTTTTCTATAGATTGTACGCCTTTTTCTTCTACCATCAGCTCATTATTTCGCACAGTAAGCATCTGCAGTATTCGGTCATAACCTATTACACCTTCGGATACGCCGGTATAAAAGCTGTCCCTGTTCAGATAATCCATCCTGTCCACATCAAGCTGGCTGGAAACTAACTGATGCAGGTACCCTCTTGAATGTGAATAATCAAATATCTGGATGGCTTTTTCAAGCATTCCATCAAATTCTGTATTTAGCCTTTTCATGATAATGTGTGATACTTTTTCATGAGAAAGCCCATCTATTAACAAATACTCCAATGCATGTGAAAAAGGTCCATGGCCTATATCGTGTAATAATGAAGCTATGCGGGCAGCAGTATATTCGTCCTTAGATACATCAATATCTTTTGTCTTAAGCTCATCGAGAGCCTTGCCCATTAAATGGCAGGCCCCAAGGGAATGGTGAAAACGGGTATGCATAGCTCCGGGATATACCAGGTATGCCAATCCCATTTGCCTTATGCCACGTAGCCGTTGAAACCATGGATGTTCTATGATTTTCATGATCTCGGTCTCCGGAAACTTTAAAAAGCCGTAAACAGGATCATTAATAATTTTTCCTTTGATGTTCATTAAGAAAATCTTTATGGCGCCCAGTCTTCTGGTACCTCTTCCCTTACCTCAGAGTCGTTTTTAGATCCGTTGCCTGTATTATATGTAGAACTACGCTGTAAGCTGGTTGGATCGTATACATCACAATCATTAAAACCATCCGGTTGTTTAAAGGTTGCATTGGGATCTATATTAAGCGACTTGTCTGCGTATACCTTTTTAATGAACAAGGCCCATATTGGCAGTGCAGCTGCTGAACCTTGTCCTAACGCTTCACTTCTGAAACGGAATTCTCTGTCATCGCATCCTACCCATGCTCCAGCTAATAATTGCGGAGTATAACCAATAAACCACGCATCTGCCTGGTTGTTGGTAGTACCTGTTTTTCCCGCAACGTCGCTTTTTATATTATATCTATATCGCATTCTTTTTCCCGTCCCAAAATCAACTACACCTCGCATCAGCTCTATCATTTTAAATGCAGTATTCACATTGATGATCTCCTTTTGCACTGGTGCGAAATTTTTCAACAGCATACCATTTTTGTCCTCTATTTTAGTAATGTAGAACGGTTGAGTATTAATGCCTCCGTTAGGGAACATACTATATGCACAAAGCATTTCATAAAGTGAAATATCGGAGACGCCGAGGCCTACCGATGGATATTTTACAAGATCGCTGGTAATACCACATTTATGAGCAAAATCAACAAATGCGTTGATACCTACTTGTTTTAAAACGTATAGTGCAGCATTATTCAGAGAGAGAGCTAAAGCAGTTTTCATTGTTACGTCTCCATATTTTGAACCACCGGCATCATAAACTTCCGGATGCATACCCGGAAAGGTTTGCGGTGCTGTTGATAACATACCACACGGTGAAAAGCCATTATCAACTGCAAGGCAATATAATATCGGTTTGATAGTAGAGCCTACCTGCCGTTTGGTATTAATATTTACGTGGTCATACTGAAAAAATGTATGATCTATTCCTCCAACCCAGGCTTTTACTTCGCCGGTAAACGGATCCATTGCCATAAACCCGGACTGCAGAAATACCTTCATATATTTTATTGAGTCCAGTGGGCTCATAATGGTATCTTTTGAACGGGTATTATTCCATGCAAAAACTTTCATTCTGATAGGCTTCTTGAATTCTCGCATGATCTCGTCATCCGTCATGTTCTGGTCTTTATAAGACTGGTACCTGTCCGATGCTTTCATACTATTTATCAGTATATCATGAATTTCTTTTTGCTTCCAGATGCTACCATCTTTATAACCTGATTGTGCAAGAAATATTTTTTGGATTTCGCTCATATGCTCAGCAACTGCTTCCTCTGCATATTGTTGCATGCGCACATCCAGCGTAGTATATATTTTTAGGCCGTCCTTATATATGTCATAGTTAGTACCGTCTGGTTTCTTTAGTGTCTTGCAAATATCTTTTACCCGTAGTTCTACCACCTGGCGGAAATAGGGCGCAATTCCTTCATGATAATCTATTTTGTGATAATCCAGCACTATAGGCTTTTGCATCAGCTTTTCTGCATCATCGTCAGATATGTAACCATATTTTGCCATCTGGTCCAATACCACATTTCTTCTGTCAAGTGCTTTATCAGGGTGGCGGCGGGGATTGTATAGTGTATTCCCTTTAAGCATTCCTATCAGCATTGCTGCCTGGTCTATTGAAAGCTTATCTGGTGTTACATTATAAAACGTCAATGATGCATTACGGATGCCATACACATTATCACTGAAAGGAACAGTATTAAGGTATAAAGTCAGAATTTCATTTTTTGTAAGATTGCGCTCCAGCTTCACTGCCATTACCCATTCCTTTAATTTGATAAAAGGCATCGTAAAAATATTTTGATTTTTACGGGGGAACAGGTTTTTAGCTAACTGTTGAGTGATAGTAGAGGAGCCACGTTTGCTGCCCTTTATCATATATAAGGGTATGGCGATAGTGCCAATTGGGTCAATACCTGAATGTTCATAAAAGCGAGCATCCTCAGTAGCCAAAAGCGCATTGATTACATTGGGGGATATATCCTCGTACTTGCTATTAGAACGATCTTGCACATAGTAACGGCCTATAACAGTGCCATCGGAAGAATATACTTCAGAAGATAGTGCACTACTTGGATTTTCAAGTTCATTCATGGATGGCATATAGCCAAGTAACCCGAAATTGATTAGCAGAATCAATAATGTAAAAGCAAGTACTCCTATTATAAAGATCCTCCATAAAATGCGTACAGAACGTTTGCTATTATTATGTTGGTTTTGTTTTTTCAATGTTTTATTGGTTGTAAGAGGTTTTTCTCTAATTCAAAAATCCGGCATCAAACTTACATTTCTTTTTCGTCTTCAGGCATTACAAAAAAGCTAACGCTTTGTATAGGATTTAAAAATGCAAAGAAACGTTTATTAAATTTAATTTTTTTGCGAAGTGTATTAAGGAAGGGTTTCAGGAAATTATCAACATTTTGTTGCTCTGTTGTAGTTAATGGCTGCTTTGCATATTTCTGTTTTAGATAAATATTCATAAAGCTTGCAAACGAAGTTCCAAATGTCGGATCTACTACTTCGCGCGCGTACTGCATAGGTGTTTTTGCACCCCGTATTATGTTTAGCTGATGTAGGTAAAAAGAAGCTGTCCTGTATGCCCAGTAAGATTTATTATTGCTGGCTTTAGCTTTGTTATGACGTATAATAAAATAGCTCATTATAAGGCCCGGTAGTAGTAGTAATAAAATGATTATTGCTCCTACTATAGCAACTGTAGTCCAAAGCAGTTTTTGTATAGAAATATCTTTCTCCAGTTTTACTATCTGGTGTTTTTCTTTTAGCTGGGCTGCATTATTAGGTTTAAGATATACTTCATCTATCGGGGCTGGATTGGGGAATCTGTTTATTATAGATGTGCCACTTTCTTCTTTTGATGGCTCCAGTTTTTTTAATGCTTCAGCATATGATACGACGGTTGCTTCTTCACCTTTTCGCATGGTTGCTAATGGTACCTCAATACTATCTCTGCGAATAGTAGCAATTTTTAGATCCATGCTTACCGATACCGGGCTTGGCAGCTTGTATTCTTTGTCATGAAATACCATATGTTGTGTTCTCAGTACCATTACTTTTTTCATGGTATCTATATTTTCCACAATGCCATCTGCTGCAAGCCATGCCTGTGGTGGTTGCATTGGCGGTGTGCCATCTGGCTTTGGGCTTTCTCGTGCATCCGAGTTGCCTACTGTAGTATCAAAATCCATCCATCCGAGGCCTGGGAAATATACCTGAACCCATGCGTGTGCCTGGTCTGCATAATACCAATACCATCCCTTGTTTTTATCACTTCTGTCCACTGTAAGAAATCCAACAGCTATCCTGGATGGTATGCCCAACGCCCGCAACATGAACAAAGTAGCGCCTGCGTAATAAGCACAATATCCTTTATGGTTTTCAAACAGGAAATACATTAGTTTCGAAGCGCTGGGTATATCCGGCACGCCGGGATTATCTGTGTACTTATATAGAGGGTCACCGTTTTCATCTTTGGAAAGAAAATAATCCCTTATAGCTATTACTTTATCTACAGGTGTTTTTGCATTTGCTGTTACTTTATGCGCCAGGTCTGATATTTCTTTGAACTTCGCATCGCTCGGCATAAATGTATAATACTTCATAAAGCGGGCATCTACGCCATCATAACTCGTTACATTACGTAATACAGCAAATCTTTGTTCCTGGAATTTTCTTATCTGGGGGTCCGGCGCATTATAAACAAAATAGGCACTGTTTAACAGCGAAACGTAACTTTTAGCACGGAAAGCAGTTTTGAATTCTTCCCTGAAATCTTTTTCTACAGTAACTGGCTGAACAAAAAAGCCAATATTGGGTGCCAGGTAGGTAGTAGGTGACAACTGTTTGCTATATATCTCTACATCTACTGTCGTTCTGTATTTGTCCGATAAACTATTTCTAATTACCGATGAGTCGGTTTTTGTAAAGAACAGAGGTAGGCGGGAAGGATCAGGTTCAAATAAATCATTATCAGGTATTGTGGAATCGCGTCTGAAAATTTCTTCTGCAGTATCAAATTTGGTGTAGTAAAATGCTGTCAGGTAAAGAGGATTGGGTACTTCTGTACCTGGGAAGAAATTATCAATATGCGCGCAAAACAAAAGTTCGTTGCTCCTGCCGAGACTGCCACTTAATTTTGAATAATCATTTAGATCAAAAGTATTGTCCTTATTTTTTTTCAGCATGCTGTTCTGGCCATTTTGGTGGCCTCCGCCATAGTTAGCAACAGTATCTTTTATTGTTGCTTCCATCAGATACACAACTCCGCCTAATAATAGCACAGCCAGTACTCCGAAAAGAATAAGTCTTCTTGACAGGAACCACCAGAATTTTTGCGATTTATCTTTATAGTTATATATCTGTTCTGCCGTAAAAATGATATATACTGCATAAAGCAGGGCAGGAGCAAATGCTTGCATCAACCCATAAACTGAAGTGATATTTGCTTTTGCTATTAATGAAATACAAGCGCATAATAAAGCAGCAGATATCGCGACGGACCAGTAGCGTAAGCGAACAAACCCCCAGCCAATAAGCCAACCGGCCGTGAAAAGGATGGCAAATACGAGAAACTGGACTGAAATAAAAAACGCATCAAACTCCCCAATGGCAAAACGATCGAGTCCTTTATAGAAGATATATAGTATAGCTATTAATAAAATAAATGTCGGTAGGAAACGGAAACGGAAAGCATAAAAAATTGCGGCTGCAATCATTCCTGCAGACAAATAAAGAGTTTGCTGAAAAGCCTGATCTCGTAGTATCGAAAAATACTGATTGGCATTCCAAAGTAAAAAGTAACCCACCAAAGCGGTAGGCAGTATTAAAAAAATAAGTTTAGCCAGGAGTTCATTTACGGGAGTGGCACGCTGTATATTCATAATTTATACTCCTTTCAAATGTAAACATTTCGCGACACACCTTAGGACGAAAGCCTGCAATTATCTCCTAAATATTTCTAAAAGTTCATGGATCGTAAATCACAGCATCAGGGTTTATACATATAAATCATAATTTTTTTTCTAAATCTTTAGTTAACATAGGTCTTTGATTATTAAGGAAATATTACCTTTAGCACGTTTTAAAAATATTTATTTAAATGATACAAGAAAAACAAGGGCCGGTAACAATAGAAAATGCCGGCAAGGATAAAAACATGAGTAATGTGCTAAGTCAATTTAAAACAGTTGCCGTAATTGGTGCAGGTACTATGGGTAACGGTATCACACACGTATTTGCCCAGAATGGTTTTAATGTTCACATGATTGATGTTAACCAGGTTGCCTTGGATAAGGCTATTGCGAATATTGGCAAGAACATGGATCGCCAGATATCGAAAAATACCTTTACCGAAGACCAAAAGAAACAGGCATTAAGTCAAATTACTACCTATACGGATTTAGCACAAGCTGTAAAAAATGCAGATCTTGTTGTAGAAGCTGCTACAGAAAATGCAGATCTTAAGATTAAAATATTTCAGGAAATTGACAAGCATTGTCCTGAGAATGCTATTCTTGCTACAAATACATCATCTATTTCCATTACAAGTATAGCTTCTTATACAAAGCGTCCGGGTAAGGTAATAGGCATGCATTTTATGAATCCTGTACCAGTTATGAAATTGGTAGAGATCATCAATGGATATGCAACGGAACACGCAGTTACTGAAATAATATATCAGCTATCAGAATATCTCGGGAAAGTGCCTTGTGTTGTAAACGACTACCCTGGTTTTATCGCAAACAGGATCCTTATGCCGATGATAAATGAGGCAATCATTTCATTACAGGAAGGTGTTGCAGGAGTTCAGGAAATAGATACTATAATGAAATTAGGTATGGCGCATCCTATGGGGCCTTTGCAATTAGCTGATTTTATCGGCCTGGATACTTGCCACTCTATACTAAATGTATTGTATACTGGTTTTGGCAACCCTAAATATGCACCTGCAACATTGCTTGCCAATATGGTAAAAGCCGGCTTCCTGGGGGTAAAATCCGGAGAAGGGTTTTATAAATATACACCCGGCAGTAAAGAATTGATCGTGAGCGAACGTTTCAAAAATAAACAGTGGAAATTATAGCAGAATAAAATTGTTAAAAAACAAAAGCCACTATGTGAGTGGCTTTTGTTTTTTATCTTATATCGTTAATTATCATTTTTGCATGCACTCTCGAATTTTCGATAAACCATTTGTGAGTTTCCACACCTCCGCAAATCACTCCTGCTAAATACAATCCTTTCACATTTGTTTCCATATTTTCAGGATCATATTGCGGGTACATTTTCCCATCATCTGATAAATTAATTCCTAAGGACCGCAAAAATGAAAAGTTCGGTCTGTATCCTGTCATAGCGAGTACAAAATCGTTTGAAATCGTTATTTGGCCTTCAGGTGTTAAAATATCCACTGCATGATCACTGATAGCCTGTATGCTGGAATTAAAATAGGCTTTAATGCTGCCTTCCTCTATGCGATTAATAATATCGGGACGCACCCAGTATTTCACCCTTTTGCCTATTTCTGGTCCGCGCACTACCATTGTTACTTGTGCACCCTTTCGGTATGTTTCCAGTGCCGCATCCACCGCACTATTGCTCGCTCCGGCTATTGCCACATGTTGTGCTGCATAGTAATGTGGGTCTTTATAGTAATGATGCACCTTCGGCAGATCTTCTCCTGGTATCTGCATTAATGCGGGTAAATCATAGAACCCTGTTGCTACAATTATTTTTCGCGCATTGTATACGTCTTTAGAAGTATGTACAACAAATTCATTGTCCACGCCATCTATGCGCAATACATTTTCAAACAGATGTATATTGATAGAAAACTGTTGAGCAACCCGGCGATAATATTCTAATGCTTCAGGGCGTCTTGGTTTAGGATTGGTAGACATAAATGGAATATCTCCAATCTCCAGTCTTTCAGCCGTGGAAAAGAAAGTCATGTTTACCGGATAATTGTATAATGAGTTAACCAGACAACCCTTTTCCACAACAATATAATCAAGCTCTGCTCTTTTTGCTTCTATACCACAGGCCAACCCAATAGGGCCACCTCCAATAATCAATACGTCATACTTTTTGCCTGGCATTTTTTAGATCGTATCAACGAAGTTAATAAACATGATGGCACAGTATTTATTCTTTCTTAAACGAACTAAATAAATTTTTTATGAGAAGCCTCTTATATATCATTGCAATTATACTTCTGATAGGATGGTTGCTTGGCGCATTTGTTTGGAATGCGGGAAACATCATTTATGTTTTACTTGTACTCGCTATTATATCATTTCTGCTTGGCGTTATCCGACGTGGTAATGTATAGAGGGATATGATAAGTATTGTCATCAATTTATTTTAGGCTGCAGATTTTGCAGCCTTTATTATTTTATCAATTGATTATCGTCTGTTAAGTAAGTTGTAATTATTTTAATATTTATTTAACAATAAAGAAATCAGGACTAGCCTAGTATATTCCTGTCTCATCTGATAAAGCATATGCTTTAACGGCTTAAATTTTTTTTTCTCTGGTTATTAACCTAATGTTGCATATTAAGTTTTATTTAATAAATGAAGAAAATTTTATTATTTGGTCTTGCCATTCTTTTATTGAATCAGGCAAACGGGCAAGTGTGGTTTAATGATGCGAATACAGAGCCTCTAAAATTACAGGATGTAATAAACAATTATAAGGTTAACGCTGAGCCTTATATGCATCATGAAGATGAGGATCATGCAAATCTTAAGACTGATGAGGATGGTAATTACCAATTCGAAAGGTGGTTGTGGTATTGGAAACAACATGTGGACGAAAATGGATATTTGGTCTCCCCGGAAAAAAATTATGAAGAGTGGGAGGCATATCAGCAGAAAAATATTGCTAATAAACTATCAAGAACTACTTCTCTCAGAGCTGCATGGACATTCGAAGGGCCTACAACTACAACCGGTGGAGAAGGTGGTATAGGCCGCATCAATGTAGTAGCTTTTCATCCTACTGATACAACTACATTTTGGGTAGGTAGCCCGGGTGGTGGTGCATGGAAAACTACAGACAATGGTGTGTCCTGGACGTGTATGACCGATCAGATGCCTTTATTGAGTGTATCTGATATTGTTTTTAATCCTCAAAATGGCAATACCGTTTATCTCTGCACCGGAGATAAAGATGGTATGGATTATTATAGCCTGGGAGTTTTTAAGTCAACAAATGGTGGCACAACATGGAGCAAAACGGGTCTTTCATGGACAACAACAAGCTTTAGATTAGCCAATAGCATGGTAATAAATCCTTTGGATACCAATGCTTTAACGTTAGCTACCAGCGATGGTATTTATAAATCGTTCAATGGTGGTGCTACCTGGAAAAATGTAAAGTCAGGAAACTTTAAACAAGTAATTTATAATCCCGCAGATACAAATATTTTGTACGCTACAAGCTATTACACATCTGTTAATGCCCAGATATTCAAATCTATTGATGGCGGGCAAACCTGGAATCAGGTGACTAATTTTACTACTACTCTGAGAATAGCATTAGCTACTACTCCTCAAAATCCAGCTATTATAAAAGCTATAGCTTCTTCTTCTGTAAGTGGTGAAACATATGGTCTTGATGGCGTTTACAGTTCATCTGATACGGGTAATACATTTACGCAATTATTGAGCGATAGCAGTTGTTATAGAAATTTGTTAAGCTTTTATCCGGGTGGTGGCGGCGATTGCGGTGGTCAGGGTTTTTATGATTTGACGATAGCTATTAATCCATTAGATTCCAATCAGGTATTTGTGGGTGGTGTTAATAGTTCGTATTCAACTGATGGAGGAGCTACCTGGCAGGTGCTGAATCAATGGACAAGTTTCTTACCAGGTGTACAAGTGGTACATGCTGATAAGCATTGCATGCGTTTTCACCCCTTAGTACCTACCCGCTTTTTTGAAACTAATGATGGTGGTGTAGATATGACAGATGATGTGCTTGGTGGTGTGTGGAATGATGTGTCTAATGGTCTTGGCATTACAGAATTTTACAGGATAGGCATAAGCGATCATGCTTCTTATGCAGTTGGTGGTGCTCAGGATGTCGGCAGTAAGCAGATAATAACTCCTGATAATGCTCCCGACCGGGTTGGAGGTGATGGCTTTGTATGCCATATAGACTATGCAGACAGTACTACATTTTATATGGAGTCAGAATACGGACAGATGCAACGGGTAACGACATCCGGCAGCAGTAGAGATATATATTCTTCCATTGCAGGTAGTCCTCAGGGCGGCTTCCTTACACCCTTCCAGATAAGTCCTGTTAATCACAATAAATTAATAGCAGGTTTTCAGGCTATTTACACAAGTATCAATAGAGGAAATACTTGGTCACGAATTTCTCCTGTATTTTTAAGTAATGATGTATTATCTGTTGTATCTCTTACTCCTGCTGATAGTGACACTACTATTTATGCAGTTGAAGCCTACACAGATACGATTTGCTATACTCATGACGCGGGGAAAACATGGACAAAAATGGCCTATCCCGATCTGAATGCTGTTATTTCTGATATTTATGTTGATCCCAAAAATCCTAATCATTTCTGGGCAACATTTAGCGGTTATACAACCGAAAAAGTGTACGAATACAACGGTACAACCTGGAAAAATTTAAGAGGCACATTGCCAAATATTCCTGTCAATTGTATTATGATGGATACGACAGATGGAGATTTATATATTGGTACCGATTTAGGTGTTTATTATAGAGACGCTTCTGCTACAGACTGGACTGCGTATAATACAGGGCTTCCGGTTGTTCGTGTAAATCACATTGAAGTAAAATATAGCACTAATGAATTGTGGGTAGCCACTTATGGAAGAGGTATGTGGAAATCACCTAAGCAATATGTCACGCCACCACTTAGTGTTTCCATAGTACCATTCACTGAAAATTCATTGAAAGTATATCCCAATCCTAGTAATGGTCAATTTACTATTGTAGCAGGTAATGACAATGCAAATGAAACTGTTACGGTACACATAATAAATAACGTTGGTAGAATAGCGTGGAGCGGCAACGGTATATTGAATGGCAACAGTAGTTATCAGATAAATGCTGCAGGTTTGGCAAAGGGCAATTACATTATTGAAATGGCTAACAGTAATAGCATTATAGGCCGTAAGCAAATAGTAGTTTATTAATTTTAACTAATAATATTTATAAAAGAGCAGAAGCATAACTTCTGCTCTTTTTTGCTATAAGTAGCTAAGCCACCAGCTTTTATTTGTCTGCTTCACCTGCATGAACCAGCGACATGGATAATACAACATCAAAACTGTCGATATCCAGTAAATATAAACGATAGCCAGAGGGAATCCCCAATTGGTTGCAGGGCTGAATAATGCTCCATTATCGGTAAATGTACTTGTTGGGAATCCCATTATCACGCCGGTTATCAAAGCCATAGAATGTAACAGGTATATATGAAGAATATAGTAGAACATAGGTACACGCCCATACACGGTAAAAAAGCTTCCGATACCATTACTCATTTTTTCCAATAGAGGCATTGAAGCAATCGCAGGGCCAAGTGTCATCAGCAGGTAGAGTAATGAGGGTGGATATTTTTGACATTTTATAAATGCCAGGATATTTTTTACCACTGTTGTTTGTCGCTGCCATGGAAACGGGTCGCCGTACACGTTGCTCCATCTAAGTATTATAAATAATGCAATTGCACCAAAACCAATAGTATAGAGCCATTTATTTCTTTCTTTTTCAGGTTTTCTTACAATGCCACCAAAACAATATCCCAATGCCATAACACCTATCCATGGTATCAGCGGGTATAATACAAACAGCACATCTTTATTGCCATATTGTATCGGCCCTTGTTCATGGATAACATTCCATAAATATCCATTTGATCCAAAGCTATTAGTATGTATGGTATCAAGGGCATTATGACCGAATACAATGATGAATCCAATAATTGCAATAATAGAAACCGGTAAATAACAAAGGCCGGCAAGAAATATCATGCTCCATCCTATAGCCCATATCACTTGTACAAACACCAGGCTATAGTCCACATTAAACATCCACCCAAACCTTACAATGGTAAGCTCCAGTATTATCAGCCATATACCCCTGGTAAATAAAAGCTTCGATATTTCTCCTTTGGTTCTTCCTTTACTAAAAGAGAGGAAAGCACTTGTGCCTGCAAGAAATACAAAAACAGGCGCGCAAAAATGTGTTATCCATCTAGTCAGGAAAAGAGCAGTAGTGGTATGTGTAAGGTCGAGAGGGTCAAGCTTATAATTCGAAAAGTAATCCCTTGCGTGATCCAGGGCCATTATAACCATAACTATTCCCCTGAGAATATCGACTGAAACAACTCTTTTGGTATTGCCGGTAAGTGATGACATGTAATAATGCAACTAATGTTATATAGTCTTATTGTAAATGTATAATCTTCATTCGTTTTTTACTATTTCTTATGCTTATCTTTTTTAATTTTTACTTTTGCCGCAAAGCTGCATAATTAGTGCCATTACTTTTATATAATACTTTTCTTTTCCTTTATCTCTCAGGCATTAAGATATATTCATTGTTCAACCCCAAAGCCTCGAAATGGATTGAGGGCAGAAAGCAATGGCGGCAAAAAATCGGTAGCGCATTAAAGCCAGGTGAAAAAAGAATATGGATACATTGCTCCTCATTAGGAGAATTTGAGCAGGGACGTCCATTAATAGACGCTTTGAGAGAGGAGTATCCAGAATATAAAATTGTTCTTACATTTTTCTCGCCGTCGGGCTATGAGATAGCTAAGAATTATGATAAAGCCGACTATGTTTTTTATCTGCCACTGGATAGTAGACACAACGCGGAGACATTTATAAACCTTATTGATCCGCAGCTCGCCATTTTCGTGAAGTACGAGTTTTGGTATTACTATTTACATAAGCTGAGCAAACAGCAAGTGCCAACTATTCTTATTTCCGGAGCGTTCAGAGAAAAACAATCCTTTTTTAAATGGTATGGCAGCTTTTTCAGGCAAATGCTGAATTGCTTCACTTTCTTTTTTGTCCAGGATGAGCAGTCTAAAAGCCTGCTTGGCAGCCTGGGGTTTTATAAAAAAGTTATGGTTGCAGGTGATACCCGCTATGACAGGGTATCCGCAATATCAAAGAACAAAATATCAATTCCTGTAGTAGAATCTTTCAAGGCAGGTAATAAACTTTTGATTGCGGGGAGTACGTGGCCTGATGACGAGGAGATTTTAAATAAATGTATAACAACTTTACCAGAGGATTGGAAACTCATCATAGCTCCTCATGAGGTAGACGATATGCATATTCAAAAAATACAGCAGCTTTTTGGAAGTGATATTTTACTTTTTTCAGAATTGGCTGCTGGCAAAATATCTGCTGGCAAAATATTGATTATTAATAATATCGGAATATTATCCAGCTTGTATGCTTATGGCGATATTGCTTATGTGGGCGGTGGGTTTCAAAAGGGTGGGATACATAACATATTAGAGCCGGCAGTATTTGGGTTGCCGGTAATTTTTGGCCCGATATATGATAAGTTTGTGGAGGCAAAAGAATTTGTGGCTAAACATTATGCTTTTTCTGTGAAAAATGCGGAGGAATGCTCAATCATGCTAAACAAATTTATTACCGACGAGCACTATCGCGTTACAATTCAGGATTCATTAAAAAAATTCATGGTGCAAAATATTGGTGCTACCACGAGAATAATGACATATATAAAGGATGAAAAGTGGCTTGTAAGTTAAAGTTTGCTTAAGTTAAGCCGCAAACGTTAGATTCAATTGTTATGTTTTATCCTTTTTAAACTATAAACGTACTTTTGTACCCTCAAAATTTCAAAAAATGCCAGGAACAGAACTATTCGGTAAAGAAGAACGCAAAGAGATAAATGATGTAATGGAAACGGGCATGCTTTTCCGTTATAATCACGATCAGCAACGTAACGGTATTTGGAAAGCCTGTGAGTTTGAAGCAGAGGTAAAGAAAATTACTGGTGCTAAGTATGCTCACGCGGTATCAAATGGTACTGCTGCTATTGCGGTTGCCTTGGCTTCTGCTGGTATTGGCGCTGGCGATGAGGTGATTGTTCCTCCCTTCACGTTCATTGCAAGTATTGAAGCTGTAATGTTCATAGGTGCTAAACCTGTTTTTGCTGAAATAGATGAAACACTTTGCCTGAGTGCAGAAGGAATAAAAAAAGCATTAACTCCAAATACAAAAGCTGTTTGCCTGGTGCACATGTGCGGCGGAATGGCTGATATGGATGCCATCATGAAGGTGGTAAAAGAGCATAATTTGATTTTGGTGGAAGATGCTGGACAGGCATTTGCTGCTTCTTACAAAGGTACGGCGACAGGTTTGTTTGGGAAAGCCGGCAGTTATTCTTTCGACTTTTTTAAAATAGCTACTGCCGGCGAGGGCGGTGTTTTTGTTACAAACGATGAAGACACATATACTCGTGCAGATGCTTATTCAGACCATGGTCATAGCCATGTTGGAAATAACAGGGGTATGGAGCCACACCATTTTTTAGGGTTCAATTATCGTATTAGCGAGCTACATGCTGCAGTAGCGCTGGCGCAGACTCGCAAAGTGCCGCAGATATTGGAAGCAAACAGGAAGAACAAAAAAATATTGATTGATATTCTTTCTCAAACGGAAGGCATATCATTTGCAACTCTTGCAGACCCCAATGGTGATTCTGCTACATTCCTGAATATGTTCCTACCTGATACAAAAGCTGCTAAACAAACCGTAGATGAACTGAACAAAGCAGGCATAGGGGGATTTAATTACTGGTTCACTAATATGTATCATTTCATTAATCAGTGGGATCATCTCAAACAACTAAGCACAGTGTCCAAACTGCCTGTACAAACAGGCGCACATCAGGATTATCAAAACCTGGATTTGCCAAAATCTCAGGAAGTAATGGGTAGGTTAATATCATTTGGTATTCGTTGCACCTGGACAGAAGATGAAGTAAAAACACTGGCAAACAATATTGCTAATTGTGTAAAGAAGGCGCTAGCTGTTCCTGCTCTTTCATAAAAAAAATTATAATTAGCATTAGAAGATCATGCACAAGAATTTTAAGAATATAGATAAGGTTGTTTTCGGGCGCGGGAGTTTTGATATGATGGATGGCATTCTTGCCGAAAAGCGCAATGAAAACGACCGTTTTTTTCTTTTTGTAGTTGACAATTATTTCAAGGATAAAGATCTGGCAAAACGTGTGCCTGCTAAGCCTGAAGATGTAATTAAGTTTATAGATGTAGATCCACATGAACCTACTACCGAACAGATTGATACATTGCGTGATGAGGTTTTATCAACAAAAGGATTACCCGCAGGTGTTATTGGTATAGGTGGCGGCAGCATTATGGATATTGCAAAAGCTATATCACTGATGTTTACCAACGAGGGTTCTTCTACACTTTACCAGGGATTGAACCTGATAAAGAAACCAGGTATTTATCATTTGGGCGTGCCGACTATTTCAGGTACAGGTGCCGAAGTTTCTATGACGGCAGTGCTTACAGGCCCGGTAAAAAAATTAGGATTAAAATGTGAATGGACTGTTTTTAATCAGGTTATTCTCGATCCGGAATTGATAGCAAGCGTCCCTGTTGATAAATGGTTGTATACTGGTATGGATACTTATATCCATTGTATCGAATCCGAAAACGGTATTTTGAATAATGCATATAGCCATGCTTATGCTGAACAATCATTGAAGTTGTGTCGTGAAATATTTTTAGATGAAAATGCAGGCCAGACTGCTGAGAATGATGACAAGCTAATGGTAGCATCTATGATGGGTGGTCTTAGCCTTACTTATTCCGAAGTTGGTGTATGTCACGCATTATCTTATGGATTGTCTAAGATATTAGGCGAAAAACATTGCTACGCAAATTGCCTTGCTTTCCAGCATCTTGAAGATTATTATCCTGAAGGTGTTGCAGAGTTTAAACAAATGCTGGTAAAGCATAAAGTAAAGCTTCCGCAAGGCATAAGCAACAGCTGGACAGATGAACAGATAACTGCAATGGCTCAGGTTGCATACAATCTTCCGCACATGTGGAATCATGCTATCGGTACAGATTGGAAAGAAAAGATTTCTATAGATCTAATTAAAGACCTTTACAAAAGAATGTAATTATGAGTGTAAAAAAAATAAAAGTAGGTAATATCGAGTGTGGTGCAGATCAGATGTTTTTGATATCCGGCCCATGCGTTATCGAGGAAGAAAGCGTGATGATGAAAACGGCCGAGAAGCTGAAAGAAGTAAGTGCAAAGCTTAATATTCCCATCATTTATAAATCTTCCTTCCTGAAGGATAATCGCAGCAGTTTAAAATATTATGATGGTCCCGGTTTGGATAAAGGTCTTAAAGTATTAGCTAAGGTTAAAGAGCAGTTTGGGTTTACCCTCCTTACTGATATTCACTATCCCGATCATGCTGCTCCAACTGCAGAGGTTTGTGATGTATTACAGATACCTGCTTACCTATGTATGCAATCGGGCCTTATGGTAGCTGCTGCAAAAACAGGTAAGGTTATTAATATCAAGCATGGCCAGTTCCTTGCTCCCGAAAATATGAAGCACCCGATAGGTAAATGTATAGAGTCTGGTAATGACCAGATTATTCTTACAGAGCGTGGCTATACTATGGGCTATAATGACCTGGTAGTTGATCCACGTAGTTTTTATCACATGTCACAATTAGGTTATCCAGTAGTGTTTGATATTACGCACTCTATCCGGAAATACGGTATTCCAAGTGCTGATGCAAAGGGTGGGGCAAGGGAATTTTTACCTGTGTTAAGCAAAGCAGGTGTTGCTTCCGGTGTTGATGGCATATTTATAGAAACCCATCCTGACCCGGAAAAAGCACTCTGTGATGCGGCAAGCCAGCTGGATGTTTATCATCTTGAAGAGTTTTTAAAGCCTTTGATTGAACTTCATGCAATAGAAGTCAAATACAGGAAGTAATTTAGCGCATTATTAAGTAAATAAACATAAATGGAATTATACCTCGATTCTGCTAATCTCAAAGAAATTGAAGAAGGTTTCAAGCTTGGCTTTTTAAATGGTCTGACTACTACGCCCACTTTCATGCAACGCGAAGGTATTACCGATATTGACGGTACTATCCTTAAGCTTGCTAAAATGGTTCCCGTGCTGCAGATAGAAGCGCTCGGTAACTCTGCGGAAGAAGTAGTAAAAGAAGCTCGTCGCCAGCTCGACCTTGGCCTTGATCCTAAGCGTACAGTTTTCAAGATCCCTGTTTCTCTTGAAGGAGTTAGGGCTTGTAATCTATTGCGCAGGGAAGGCTTGTTGGTAAATGTTCACCTTGTATATACGTTGCAGCAGGCTTACATGGCTATGCATGCCGGTGCTACTTATGTTTGCCCGTTAGTAGGCCGTTTGCAGGATCAGGGACATGATGCTTTGGCTCTTGTAGAGCAATGTGTTGATGCTGTTGAACGTTATGGATACGATACCAAAATCATGTTCAGCTCTGTACGTAACTCAGAACATGTTCGTAACGCCATCAATATTGGTGCCCATACCATTACTGTTCCATTGAAGATCCTGAAATCTTTGACGGATAATAATTTCACAACTCTTGGAACAGATCAGTTCCTGAGCGATACTCGCTTAATGACTGTTCGTGTGAAAGAAGCAATAAATGGTACTAATCCATTAGTACCCGCCAGCATGAATCTTAAAGATGCCATTATAAAAATGACGGAATATGGCTTTGGCTCTATAATAGTTACTAATGGTGATGGCAGCGTAAAAGGTGTCTTTACAGATGGTGATCTTCGTCGTTTATTACAGAAAGAAGGAGAGCACATCCTGGGTAAAAAGATGGATGAAATGGAATATAAATCACCTATCAGCATCGAAGCAGGTGCTTTATTGAATGATGCAGCAACTTTATTTAAGAAAATGAATGTCGACAATATCCTGGTTACTGAAAATGGCAAGGCTGTGGGAATGCTCGATATTCAGGACTTGAAAAACGATTAATAGATATTAAAATTTTACTGCAAGGTGTGTAAGTAGTTGTAATTCAGTTACATTTGCTATGGCTTACATACTTTGCAGTTTTTTATAATGGAAACAGATCTTCATCAAATAAAAGATAATTTTAAAGGAATATTTTTAGCAACTCTGCCCGAATTACAGGAAAAACTTGCTAAAATAAAAGCTTATGTGTTTGATTGGGATGGCGTTTTTAACAACGGGTTTAAAGACGAAAATGGGTCTAGTCCATTTAGTGAAGTAGATGCAATGGGTACCAATTTGTTGCGTTTTAACCATTATTTACGTACAGGAAACCCTCCAATTTCAATAATACTTTCAGGTGAAAAAAATAAGGCCTCATTTACATTGGCTGACAGAGAGCACTTCCATGCTGTATATTTTAATGTGAAGAATAAGAAAGAAGCGTTGCTACATCTGTGTACAACGCGCAATCTATCTCCCAATGAAGTTGCATTTTTCTTTGATGATGTATTGGATCTTTCTTTTGCAGAACAATGTGGTCTGCGCGTGATGGTAGGCAGAAAGGCTAACCCTTTGTTGATAGAATTTGCGAAACGAAATAATCTTGTGGATTATATAACTTCTGTAGATGGTGGTAATCATGCTGTTCGTGAATCCATTGAATTGCTACTTGGCTTAAGCGAACGTTATGATGATACCATCTGTCAGCGTATGTTCTTCACAGATGGCTATCAGCAATATCTTAAAATGCGTAATCATCCTAGCCCACTTTTTTATACAGAGTCTGGTCCCAAAATAATAGAACAGAATCCACGATGATAGTTGGTATTATTCCTGCACGATATGCATCCACACGTTTCCCGGGAAAACCGTTAATTGATATTCAGGGAAAGAGTATGCTTCAGCATGTGTACGAACGATCTTCACAAAGTGCTTCATTGAATAAGGTCGTCGTGGCAACAGATGATGAACGGATCTTTAAGCATGTTCTATCGTTCGGGGGTGAGGCTGTAATGACGGCTGTTGACCATCCGAGTGGCACTGATCGTTGCTGGGAGGCATTACAACAACTCGATGTAGATTATCAGTACGTTATAAACATACAAGGCGACGAGCCTTTTATTGATCCTGCACAAATTGATGAATTGGCTGTAGCGTTACAAGATGGTACAGTAGAATTGGCCACGCAAATGATCCCAGTTCATTCTCATTCTGAATTGTTTGATAAAGGGGAAGTAAAAATTGTATTAAATGATAAAATGGAAGCCTTGTATTTTAGCCGTATGGTTATTCCATTTATCAAAGGTGTTGATGAAAAAGAATGGCACTTACATCATTTATATTATCGTCATGTAGGTATGTATGCATATAGGAGTGATGTACTCGAAAAAATTACAAAGCTTCCCGTTTCTTCATTAGAAAAGGCCGAATCATTAGAGCAATTGCGTTGGCTCGAAAATGGGTTTAAAATAAAATGTACAATCACTCATTTCGAAAGTCATTGCATTGATACTCCGCAAGATGTAGAAAAGGTGCTGCACTTAATGGCCAAAAAATAATTTTTCTTTACTGAAATTGTATTAAAATATTTGAGATATAAATATATTTCATCATCTTTACATACATATAGCCTGATCTCCTCTAATAATTATTAATCAATAAATTTTTTAAACCACGGCTATGTACATTGTTAGAGACATTTTTAATTTAAAATTTGGGCATTACAAAGATGCCAAAGCCTTATTGGATGAAGCATCCAGGAAAGATTTGTTACCGCAGCAGAATGGGAATCGTATACTTTCTGACTTTACAGGTGATGCATATAGATTGGTTTTTGAACAGCAATTTGATTCATTGGCTGATTATGAAAAGTCGCTCTCCGGCAGCATGGCTAAAAACGATTGGCAGAACTGGTATGGTAAGTTCAAAGACCATGTAGAGCGTTCTCATAGAGAAATATTGAAGGAGGTCAAATAAATCTTATTTACTTCATTGAAGCCGTCTCATACCATTGAGACGGTTTTTCTTTTTATATTTCGAATATATTTTTGAGACATTAAATTAAGAACTGTATGGCCGTGCATGAAAAATTAAATCCGTTTCTAAAAACAAATGAGGACACGGGTTTTGGAAGCAACCCCAATAGCTATGGAGGACGTTTTATTAATAAAGATGGCAGTTTTAATCTTAAGAGGGAGGGCATTTCAGTCTTGAATAGATTTAGCATTTATCAGAGAATGCTGAATTTGCCGAGATGGAAACTTTTCGCCGTCATATTTATATTTTACTTTGCTATGAACCTTCTTTTCACGTTTGCTTATCTTATTGCAGGTACTCACGAATTGCAGGGAATGGTTAACCAAACACATTGGGGTAAATTTAAAGAGGTTTTTTATTTCAGCACCCAGACTTTTACAACTGTTGGTTATGGGCGTGTAAATCCGATGGGTGATGCTGCAAATATTATTGCTTCTATTGAAGCACTTACAGGTTTTTTGTCTTTTGCTATAGCAACAGGATTAATGTATGGGCGTTTTGCGAAACCAAGATCTTACCTGGCTTTTAGCAAATATGCCTTAATTAGTCCTTATAAAGGTGATACAGCACTTACTTTTCGTTTCGCTACCTACAAAGACAATCATACGTTGACCAATGTCGAAATAAAAGTAAGCATTGCTCTTAGAGTCGAAGAGAATGGCAAAGCCATATACAAATTCTATGACTTGGCATTAGAACGATACAAAGTTGATAACCTGCCAATGAACTGGACAGTAGTACATCCTATAGATGAAAATAGCCCAATACAGGGATTTACTGTGGAAGATATGCAGATAGCCGATGTGGAATTATATGTATTAATTACCGGGTTTGATGATGTATATTCAAACTACGTACTTCAGCGTACGTCTTACACTTACCAGGAGATAAAGTTCAAAGCGAAATTTGTTCCTATGTATCGCGAAAGTGATGATGGCAAAACTACTATTCTTGAAATGCATAAGCTCAACGATGTGATAGAAGTATCTTAAAAAGATCTTATGATTTATCAGGGGTTTGTTGTCGCTATCTTTTCTCAAATAAACTACTGTTTATATATACCTTCGTAGTTGATGCAATCGTCTAATTACCTTGTCATCCAGAACGAAGCCCCAAGCCTCTGCGCGAAGGCCGCAGTGAAGGATCTCCTTAATCAAGGCAACAAAAGGAAAAATACGAGAAAAACAAGGGGCATAATTGGGGCATGAATGAGGCATAAAGTGCAAGATTGATCTATTTAACCACTTGATTGTCAATATAAAATTGAGAAATCAGATTATTTTGATTTAAATGGGAAATGAGCTTTGAATTTATCTAGCCATTAATAAAATTATGATAATGCCAAACTATAAAATTGATTTAGAATAGATAATATCTTAGCAATGTAAAATGAAAATATTAGAGCTAAACTTTGAAAGGACTTGGCGTGGTGGCGAGCGCCAAACGCTCTATAATATGATGGGTTTTAGGAATGCAGGTTTGGAAGTGGATTTAATTTGTCGCAAAGGTTTTCCACTTGAGCAGCAGGCAAAGACAGAAGGATTTACCGTACATTCTTTTAGAAATATTTTCGGAGTTATTCTATATCTGCTATTCAGTAGCAGGAAGTATAAAGTTCTCCATGCACAGACGTCTCATATTCTTACATACTGTGTTTTCATTAAGCCATTTCATAGAGCAAAAGTTGTATTTACCAGGAGAGTTGATTTTGTTCCGAAAGGAAATCTTACAAGACTAAAATACAAGCTTGCTGATAATATTGTTGGAGTAAGTACAGCAGTAAAAAAGATTCTTGAAAAGTTTGCTTCAAAGAATGTATCAGTTATTTCAGATATTGCAGTTAAGCAATCACTGAATAAGAGTAGAGCCTCTCAATGGATTGATGAATTGAAATTATTGCCTGGCACTTGTATATTGGGCACCACAGCCGCGCTTGTTCCACACAAGGACCCGCTGAATATGGTAGAAGCAATACGTCTATTATCTCAAACAAGGTCTGATTTTATTTTTCTCCACTTTGGTTCAGGTGATTTGGAGAATGAAGTAAAAGAAAAAATAAAAGAATACGATTTGGAAAATGTATATAAGCTGATGGGTTTTCAGAAAGATGTGGAAGATATATTTTCTGTGTTGGATGTATTCGTAATGAGTTCACAGGAAGAGGGTTTAGGCAGTAGCGTGCTCGATGCGTTTCTATACAAAATACCGGTAGTGTCTACTGATGCTGGTGGGCTCTTAGATTTAATGAAGGATGGTCGAGGAATTATGTGTCGGAAAAAATCTCCAAAAGTGTTAGCCGATGGGATTGACTTGATTTTAAAACAAAGTACACTTGTAAAAAGTATTACTGATAAGGCATTTTCCTATGTTATAAAATATCATAGTCTTGAATACATTACAAGTCAATACCTAGAAATATTTAGATAGATACTCCTTTCCTTCTTAGAGCTGCATATTGCCTTATCTTGTTGTACTTGATCAAAGATGCATATGCTGAAAACTTGCATACCAAATAGCCATAGTACCCATCAAGTATCCCGAGTTTAAGAATATAGTCCTTAAAAAAATTCCATTTTGGTACAAACCATATTTTTATTACACTGCAATCCTTCCCTTGCTCTGCAGCAGCCTTTGCTGATATTTCGGTAAATTTTTCTATCTGTGAAATATGATCCGATATGTTGTAATAACTGTAGTGCAGTAAATCGCCTTCCAGATTTCCAATTTGTCCATTTTCATCATACAATTCCCAATGCTCATGTATTCTTTCTCCTTGCCAGCTACCTTTTGTCCTATTGTAAAGGCGCACTTTTTTATCAGGGTACCATCCGCAATGTTTTATCCACTTGCCACAATAATTTGTCAAGCGAGATAATCTATAGGCAGAGTATACAGGATTTTCCTTCACGTTCAGAATGCTTTGCCCTAGTTCTGGCGACAAAGCTTCATCCGCATCCAGCGACAATATCCAATCAAATGTTGCTTGTTCGGTTGCAAAGTTTTTTTGTACGCCAAATCCTAAAAAAGCCTGGGATATCACTTTAGCGCCATACTGCTCTGCGATAGCGGCGGTATTATCTTTTGAGAAGCTATCCACTACAATTATTTCATCCGCAATATCTTTTACTGATTGCAGACATCGTTTTAGATTTTTTTCTTCATTTAAGGTAATAACAACAACACTTATTTTAACCATGTATGGTCTTTAGCTGATTCTTCAATTTGTAAATATAGAGACTTGTAATTGCTCTTGTAGTTTAATAGACAAAGCAAAAAAATCATTTCAGGGCTGCAAAATTGATAAATTCTGAAATGAAAATAAATATTTAGTGGAGATTACTATGAAAGTAATTTTTGTCTGAGCAAAAATTCTAATTGCTCATTAGAGATTTCCAGTTTTTCAGTTTGATGCTTCTCTTCCTGCCTTCTATTATAAATTTCATAAGCTCTTTGGATAGTCATATCGAGTTCTTCTTCATTCCAGGGCTTTGATAAATAATGAAATATCTTTCCCTTATTTACTGC
>DATNFP010000025.1:0-3528 GCA_035606335.1 Flavipsychrobacter sp.
GAGAGCCCACATCTCTTAACTATAAGGCCCCTGTACCGCTTGGCATGGCATATATTCCGACTGGAGTTTTTAAGATGGGAGCAAGCGATGAAGATGTTAGAGGTATGAATGATGCCAACATCCGCAGTGTTCAGGTAACAGGTTTCTACATGGACGCTACCGAAATCTCGAATGCGGAATATCGCCAGTTTACAAGTTGGGTTCGTGATTCGATGGCCCATCAGCAGCTCGGAGATATGGTTGATAATCCAGATGGTACCCAGCGCCTGGACATGAGAAAGAAAATTAATTGGAAGGATGCTGACCTTCAGGATCAACTGTCAAGTTTTTATATTCCTGCTGATCAATCAGGATGGGGTAAAAAAGAATTTGATAACAGCAAGCTGATATATCATTACGAAACCTTCGACTATGAAGGTGACGTGAACGCAGGAGGCGCACAACCACGTACTAGTTTTATAAACAAATATGATGTACCCGTTTATCCAGATACAACAGTTTGGGTTCGCCAGTTAATGTATTCGTATAATGAACCAATAGCTCTTCAGTATAACTGGTTCCCGGCATTTAACAACTATCCTGTGGTAGGTGTTAACTGGAAACAATGTAATGCCTTTTGCGATTGGCGTACACATCTGTGGAAATCAGAAAGAGAAAAGAACAAACAATTTTTTGAAGGCAAATTCTGCTTGCCTAATGAAATGGAATGGGAATATGCCGCACGTGGCGGACGTACAGAATCTCCTTATCCATGGGGCGGTCCTTATATAGTAAACAAAAAGGGATGTTATCTTGCTAACTTCAAACCTCAGCGTGGTAACTATGGCGCAGATGGTGGCCTTTACACAGTTCCTGTAAACAAATACTGGCCTAACGATTATGGTCTGTATAACATGGCTGGTAACGTAGCAGAATGGACAAGCTCTCCTTATTTTGTAAATACATACTCTACTGTAGCTGATCTGAATCCTGAGATCGAATATACTATGAAGCAAAACGATCCACAGTGGATGAAGCGTAAGGTGGTACGTGGTGGTAGCTGGCGCGACGTTGCTTATTATCTTCAGGTAAGTACTCGTGATTATGAATATGCTGATACTTCAAAAGCTTATATCGGGTTCCGTTGCATTTATCGTGAAATTGCTCCCGCATTGACTAACAGACGTCCTATGCGATAAGGTTATATTGTGTAATAATTTTTTAATCTTTATTTTAGTAAAATAATAATAATAAAATATGAATGCTGTAGCATTGTTTTTCGAAACCAGACAGGGTAAATACACTAAAAATTTCATCATTGGTATTGGTGCGTCTGTTGTATTGTTAGGTGCTCTATTCAAAATCCAGCACTGGAAAGGTGCGGGTCCAATGCTTACTACCGGTATGTGTACTGAGGCGTTTATATTCGCTTTCCTCGGATTGCTCCCACCTCCTAAAGATTATTATTGGGAACGCTATTATCCTAATCTGGATGAAAATCCACATGTGGAAGCATATCGTAAAGGTGTAAAGTATGATGGCGGTGCAAAGGCTTCATCATCAGCTTCCCTGGATAAAATGCTTGAAGAAGCACAAATTAATCCTGCTAACCTGCGTCGTTTGAATGAGAATTTCCAACGTTTTGGTCAAACAGTGTCGCAGATAAAAGACATGACTGATGTGACTACTGCTACTGCTGAGTATTCTAACAGCGCACGTGAAGCAGCTAATGCGTTAGGCCAAATGAAGACCACATTTGTGGGTGCAACTCAAACTATGGAATCATTTAACAACGCGGCAGAAGATACTACTAAATTTCATCAACAAGTTCAGGTTCTGTCAAGAAACCTGGGTACTTTGAACCAGATATATGAAGTGGAACTTTCAGATGCAAACAACCACCTGAAAGCTATGAATAAATTCTACAGCAATCTTGTAAGTGCATCTGATGCAATGGCATCAAGTGCTCAGGATGCAACAAGCGCTAAGGAACAAATTGCATTACTAAGTAAGAACCTTACTGTTCTGAACCAGGTATATGGCAATATGCTTTCTGCAATGCAGGGCCGTTAAAACCTATCTTTTTTAGGGAAATTTAATAGTAAACAATCTTAAATTATAACATAGTAAATTAACCGCAGAAAATGGCATTACCCAAAGAGCCTCGGCAGCTAATGATCAACCTGATGTACCTGGTATTGACGGCTTTGCTTGCCCTGAACGTGTCTAATGAAATTCTGCAGGCTTTTAGAGTGATCAATCAAAGTATGTTGCAATCTAACAGAGCCATCAGAGATAAAAATGAGGACCTTTACAAGGCATTTAATGATAATGAGAATATGGAAGGTCAACGGGAAAGAGTGAAGCCTTTTAATGACAAAGCCAAAGAAATAAAAGCTGCAGCAGAAGGGATGTTTGAATATCTGAATCAGTGGAAGATTAGAATGATAGATGAATCCGGGGGATATGATAGTGCTGATGACAGAATAAAAAGAGAAGATAATATCGATGCAAGTACGCTATTACTTGTAAATAGAAATGGAGGTGATAGCATAAAATCGAAAATAATAGCTCTCAGACAGTTAATGCTTAGTGTAATTCAAGATCCTAATACCAGGAGTGCATTAGATAAACAATTGCCATTAAGAGTAGATAATCCAAAAAAATCTGACAACAACCCACAGGGTGACTGGTCGACAGGCAATTTCTATAACATGCCAACCGTTGCTGCCGTTACGTTGTTTTCAAAATTCCAGAGTGACGTTCGTAATAGTGAGCAGTTGGTAGTTAATGAATTATTTAAAGAAGCCGCCAATCAGCAGGTACGTTTTGACGCTTTTAAGGCAATAGCTGTACCTAAAACAAGTTACGCTTTGGCTGGGCAAAAGGTTGATGCAGATATATTGTTGGCCGCATACAATACAGTATTACAACCCACAGTAACTGCCAATACAGGTCATGTAACTCCTGCAAAAGAAGGTGTTGCTTCCTGGGAAGGCGCAGCAAGTGGCGTTGGTTTACAGACAGTAAAGGGAACAGTTTCAATTAATATGAATGGCACAGTAATTTCTAAGCCATATGAATTCCAATACATGGTGGGCTCTACTGGTGCGTCAATGCAGTTGGATAAAATGAACGTGTTTTACATTGGTGTTCCCAACCCGATCACCGTAAGTGCTGCAGGTTATTCTCTTGAAGATGTATCGGTGAGCATACCCGGAGCTACAGTTACTCCAAATGGTAAGGGGCACTATGATGTTACTGTATCCAGCCCAGGCCAGGTTACTGCTGCGATAGTTGCTAAAACTCCAGATGGTGTGAAAACTGTGGGAACACAACCAATACGTATCAAAATGATACCTGACCCTCAAGCCGAAGTTGGTGGTAAAAGCTTTGGCGGTTTAGCATCCAACATTTTCAGGGCACAGGTTGGGGTTATAGCTGCCTTAAAGAATTTTGATTTTGATGCCAGATTCGTAGTTACTTCGTACCAGATCAGCATATTGCCAAGACATGGTGAATTAGTTGGCCCTTATACTGAAAGTAGTC
>DATNFP010000026.1:0-12155 GCA_035606335.1 Flavipsychrobacter sp.
TTGTGGTAAGCTCAGCGGTGATATTATAATCGTCAAGCTTTACTTTATAATAACCAGGCTTACTCACCTCGCTCTTATGAGAATATGCAGAGCGATAACCGCTACGGGGCTTATCAGCAGTGCCGGGATTTAATTTCAATGGGCCAATAGTTGGCATGATTAAAAAATCGCCAAGATCAGAGTGACCTGTGCCGCTGAAATGCGTATGGGTAAATCCTACTATCGTTTTATCATCGTATTGATATCCTGCACAGTATTTATAAATATCAGGATTGTATTTACTGTTCAGTTCATAGCTCAATGTATCTGTTTCGGGACTTAATTGCACCATTCCAAAGGGTACTGTGGCTCCCGGATAAGTATGTCCCATGCGCTGGGTACCAATGATGGGTTTTGCGTATTGTAACAGCGAGTTATTACTTGATTTTTGGGCATTCGCAGTTATACTTATGCAGATTAAAACAGAGGCTACTATTTGTTTCATGTAAACGATGGATGTATATAACCGCTCTAACTTACAAAGTTTTGTCATTTCAATTTAGCAAAAAAGCTAAAACCTCTATTCCATTTGTTAGTATCTCGTCTGGCATTATATTTTAGGATTGATATTTTCTAATTGAAACTAACAAAATCATGTAATAGTGGCTATCAATATAAAAGGTAATCCAACTTATCTCTTGAAAATCATTACTATAGTTATGTATATTTTATTGGTTCCTATTCTTGCATTTGCACAATATAACGATACTGTAAACTATTATACGGGTCTATCATCAATGGGAACACTTAACCAGACAGAAAGCAGTAGTTCGTACCTTTTAAACAACATACTAAAATTAGGCATTAAAAAAAAGGACTACTCTCTAAATTCTACAAATGGCTGGGTATATGGTTCTCAAAACAGAATACTTACTAATAATGATTTTAATTCGGTGCTGGATTTTGATGTTTACAAATTGCTACCTCATTGCTATTATTGGGGACTAATTGATTATACCAGCAGCTTTTCATTAAAGATAAATAGCCAATACCAGGTAGGCGCCGGCATAGCTTACAATATCATAGATCATAAAAACAGCCAGTTGAATATCAGTGATGGTATTGTGTATGAAAAAAGCGACATTTTTCTTTATGATACTGTTCGGGATCTGTATGACACTTATAGAAACTCATTTCGTCTTGCATTTAAATGGAATATAGGATCTATTTTTTCGATTAATGGTATGGGTTATTTTCAAAATTCTTTTTCTCTTAAAAAGGATTATATAATAAGAACAAACGTTGCAATGAGCATTAAACTAAAAAAATGGCTCAGTTTTACAGCCTCGTACATTTATAATAGATTTAATAGAATAAATACCGAAAATAGTTTGCTTACTTATGGGTTAACGATAGATAGATATTATTAGTTAGCTAAGAGAAATATATTGTTACAAAGGCACGATTTTTAATTCAACCAAATCGAAGTCATCAGTTTAATTTTCTTTAAAAGGATCGTCTTATACAATGGCACTTATCCAATATAAGCAAAAACGAAATAAGATTAAAACGCCTGAACCATTTGGTGGTAAGGCCACAGATAGTGGTAAGCTTACGTTTGTTATACAAAAACATGCTGCTTCTCACCTTCATTATGATTTCAGATTGGAAATAAAAGGAGTGCTCAAAAGTTGGGCTGTTCCTAAAGGACCATCTACCGGCCCCGAAGTAAAGCGTCTGGCTATGATGGTAGAAGACCATCCATACGACTACAGAAATTTTGAAGGAATTATTCCTGAAGGGCAATATGGAGGAGGTACAGTGATTGTTTGGGATGAGGGAACATACGAAACCGCCGATTTTAAAGGCGATAAAAAAGAACAGGAAAAACATTTGCTGCATGGGATACATAGCGGTAAAATCAAGTTTATACTGCATGGTAAAAAACTGAAGGGTGAATTTGCATTGGTAAAAGTTACGAGCCGCGGAGAGAATGCTTGGTTGTTAATGAAACTAGAGGATAAGTATGCATCAAAAGAGGATGTAACTAAAAAGGAGAAATCAGTACAATCGGGTAAAACAATAGAAAAAGTAAAGGCAACAAGCACTAAAGTATGGAACAGTAACCGTCGTGATGCAAAAGAAAAACCAAAAAAATCTATTGAAAAGAAAGAAAGACCAGGAGCACAATATGAAGAAAACATAGAATCAATACTTAAAAAAGTAAAAAGAGGAAAATTCCCAATTGGAATCAAACCGATGCTTGCCACCCTTGTGGACGAGCCCTTTGACGATCCTGACTGGATATATGAAGTGAAATGGGATGGGTATAGAACAATAGGATATATACATAAAGGTAAAGCGCAGCTTCTTTCAAGAAATAACAAATCATTCAGTGAGAAATATTATCCAATAATGCAGTTGATGGAACAATGGAAGTTTGATGCTGTGATTGATGGAGAAATTTTAGTTATTGATGATGAGGGCGTATCAAACTTTAGCGCACTGCAAAATTGGCGTAGCGAAGCTGATGGCAACTTAATAATGTATGTATTTGACCTGTTATGGTACAATGGTAAAAATCTGATGTCATTGCCATTATCAGAAAGGCAGGTTTTATTAAAAAGTATTTTGCCGCTTACTGACGACCGTATAAGACTTAGCAATATTTTTCCGGTTGATGGTACAGAATTTTTTAAAGCTGCAAGAAAATTAGGACTTGAAGGTATTATGGCCAAGAAAGCGGATAGCTTGTACGTACCGGATAGCCGTTCCAAAGAATGGCTTAAAATAAAAATACATAAACGACAAGAGGTGGTGATAGGTGGTTTTACAAACAATGAAGGTTCTTCCAAACAATTTAGCTCTTTGCTATTAGGTGTATATGAAAAGAGCATGTTCAAGTATGTTGGAAAGGTAGGTACAGGTTTTACAGAAAAATTACAGAAAGAACTGATGGCAAAATTTAAGCCACTGGTTATAAAAAAATGTCCATTCGACATAGAACCGGATGTAAACAAACCTTCACGATTCCGGCCCAACCCGCCAAAAGCCAAAGCAATATGGCTGAAACCTGAATTAGTCTGTGAAATCAGCTTTGCCGAAGTAACTGAAGATGGCGTCTTCAGACATCCATCTTTTGAAGGTATGAGAACAGATAAAAAGGCTACTGAGGTTATAAGAGAAAATGAGGCGCATACGCCTGAAATTATTGAGGAAGAAAAAGTGGAAGCTAAAAGCAAGAGCAAAAAAGGATTGGTTAAGGCTCCTAAAGAAAAAGATAAAGGAACATTGCTAAACCCGACTGAAGAGACACAGGTGAAAACCATTTGCGAACATAAACTAAAATTCACCAACCTTAGCAAAGTGTATTGGCCGAATGAAGGAATTACCAAAAGAGACATGTTTAATTATTATTATAAAGTCGCTGAATACATTCTACCCTATCTTAAAGACCGTCCCCAATCGCTTAATCGTTTTCCTAATGGTATCAACGGACCAAGCTTTTATCAGAAAAACGTAAAAGATAAATCGCCAGATTGGGTGAAGACATTTCCTTATACCACCAGCATGGGAGAGAATAAAGAATTTTTAGTAGGCGCTGATGAAGCAACCCTATTGTGGATGGCTTCGCTAGGCTGCATTGAAATGAACCCGTGGTTTAGCAGAATACAATCTCCTGACAATCCTGATTACTGTATCATAGACCTGGATCCCGATAAAAACACCTTTAACCAGGTGATCAAAGCAGCGTTGGAAGTGAAGAAGGTGCTAGATGCCATTGATGTCCCCTCCTATCCTAAAACTTCCGGATCAACCGGTATGCATATCTATATTCCTTTAAATGCAAAATATACTTACGATCAATCTCAGATGTTTGCCAGGCTGATCGTAAACATAGTGCACAAGCAAATACCAACTTTTACAAGCCTTGAGCGCCATATAAAAAATAGAAAAGGTAAAATGTACTTAGACTTTTTACAAAACCGACCCGGAGCCACTATTGCCTGTCCTTACTCTTTGCGGCCTAAACCCGGAGCTACTGTATCTATGCCATTGCAATGGGAGGAAGTAAAACCTGGCCTGACCATGCGTGACTTTACAATTCATAATACGATAATCAGACTGAAAGCTAAAGGCGATCTGTTTCATGGCGTATTAGGTAAGGGCATAGATATAAAAAAAGCATTAGCAAAAGTTGAAAGTATATTTAAATAGTTGTTGGTCCAAGTTGTACTCAAACCAATAACAATAAAACATTATTTTGCATGTACTGCATGTATACCAGGCTTATAGCCACCAGCCTTGACACGGAAAGCAACATTAAGACGATTGTAACAATTGATAGTGATAACTCCCATTGTTAAATCGATCAACTCTTCTTCGGAAAATTCTTTACGAGCCTGTTCATACACTTCATCGGGCACATGACCTTGGGTAACATTTGTAACCGCTTCAGCCCATGCAAGCGCAGCACATTCTCTATCTGAATAAAAAGGCGCTTCACGCCATGCATCCAAAACATAAAGACGTTGTTCCGTTTCGCCTAAAACGCGAAGATCTTTTGAATGCATATCGAGACAATAGGCACAACCATTTATTTGAGATACCCTGTAGTAGATCAAATCCAGAAGTGATTGTTCGATCCTGCACTTTGACAAATATGTTCCTAAACCATACATTGCTTTAAATGCTTCCTGTCCTTTTTCGATGGCATTAATTCTTTGTTTCATTTTGTTTGATTTTTAGTTGTTTGAATTACATCTTAATGATGAGTGAACTCAAAGAAATTGGACAATAGCAAAAAAAATCTTTTACAATCTATAATTTAGTATTCCATAAAGGCTTAATATCAACTAATGGAGTTTGATCTAAAACTTCAAGAGCTGAAACCTTTATCAGACTGCTGTTTGAAATGGCAATGACTTTTACAGAATGAAGGCCAATTGGATTAGGACGATCAGGTGACCTGGTAGAAAATACACCAACAAAAGGAGCTTCTGTGTTACTTCTCGGCTGGCATTTTAAAATGCTTCTATCAGAAGCATGCAGCCAGGTAAATAGTAATATTTCGGAGCCTACAGCGATGTCCTTGATGCCTTCAGTGTATTCAGGAAAAATTTCTATTTCTACTTCAGGTGCATTTTCATTTTCCTGTCTTGGGCAATCTTCGATTTTCTTTAACGATGAATGAATTTTACCAATGACTTTTAATGTTGTATCCATGTGATAAATATTGTACTCAAAAATAGCCAATAATTCACCGCTATAGTTTACGGCTTGCCGGACGCAAAGCCCATGAAGCAACAGTAAGCGCAGCAAAAAGCAAAGTAACAATAATGTGCATCCCATTAACACCATAATCATGACAAGCAGCATGAGACAATGCAGCGCCGGTCATTTCGAAAAAGATACCTGCATAGGCCCACTCTTTAAGACGGGGGAAACCTGGTACAAGAATCGCTATACCACCTAATATTTTCCAGCTACCCAGAATTGATAAGAAATAGGTAGGATAGCCAAGTAAAATTACTGTTTCAAGCGTACCCCCGAGGTGTCCTAATTCTGCGATAGCACCTGACATGACCACTAAAGCTAATAATGCGGTTGTTATCCAATAGCTGATGCTACGGATACTTATAGCTGCGAGCTGTTTGCTTTTCTTTTCCTGAATTGTGTTATACATAGTTATTGCGATTGTTGATTACATCACAATAAGGACTGAGAAAGCCAAAATTGGACAGTAGAAGGAAAATATTTTTAGTTGAGGCTATCTATCTTTCTTTGTATGTCTTGCCGTTCGGTTTGTGTTTTAGCAAGAGAGTAGGCTTTTTGAAAATTTAATCGTGCTTTTTCGATATCGGTGTTTTTATATAGTTCTCCGAGCAATATAAAATAGAAATGATTATCATCCAGTTGTAACTTCTCTGTTTCAGCCAATGCTTCCTGACATCCCTTTACCTTGTATAAAGCGAAAGCCCTGTTGAGAGCGACGCCGGAAGAATAGTTTATCAGCAATAGCTGATCGTAAAGTTTTAAAATGCTCTCCCATTTTTCTTTCGTATCTTCTTTGATGCAATGCCAGTATGCAATTCGCGCTTCCAAATGGTAAGAGCTTATTTCATTTCCACGGGCAGAAAGATCCAAGAAATATATGCCCTGCTTTATTAATGCTTTATCCCAAAGGTCTTCATTTTGCTGTTCATAAAGTATTATGGCGTCTTCGCCACTCTCCCTTGCATCGAAGCGAGAGGCGTGGAAGCACATTAATGCCATTAAGGCGTTTGTTTTAGGCTGGTTAGTCCTTTCGTATTCTGTAAGCATTATGCCCAAGCGCATTGCTTCTATACAAAAGTCTTTTCGTAAGATCTCGTTTTGAGTCTGCGAATAATAACCCTCACTGAAAAGCAAGTAGATAATATGCAAGACATTATCAAGACGGTTGGATATCTCGCTTTCAGAAGGAAATTCCATTTTTACTTTTTCAGTCCGCAGCTTTTCTTTTGCCCTGAATAATCTTTTGTTTATTGTTTCCTTATTGGATAAAAACGCTTCAGCAATTTCGTCTATACCAAAGCCGCAAAGGATACGTAACGCCAGACCAATCTGAGCCTCGCTTGCAATAGCAGGAGTACATATCGCAAAAAGCATTTGCAACTGGCTGTCTTTAATATTCTGTTGTGAAAAGCTCAACTCAATTTCATTTGTATCTTCCTGCATGGACGTTATTGCAGGCTTTACCTTACTCTCGAATATCTTATTTCTCCTGAAATGGTATAGCATTTTATTCTTGGCTACTGTATAAAGCCATGCGGCAGGGTTTGCAGGAATGCCTTTGATACCCCATGTTTCCGATGCAAGAAGAAATGTTTCCATGACAATATCTTCGGCTAAACTGATGTTTTGCAACCCAAAAAGCTTACTGATAACAGCAACCATTTTTGAAAACTCCTGCTGAAACAGATCCTTTAATGATTCTTGTCCGTTTTCCATGTTGTAATAGCAAGCCAGTTAAATGCAAAGCGGGCTTGTGTTTTTATTCTTATCCAAAGATAGGACGGATCTCTACGCTACCACCTGCCTCAAGAACGGGACATCCATGCGCTATTGTTGTGGCTTCATCCATATTCTCAGCTTTTACAATTACAAAGCCGCCCAGCCTTTCTCTAATCTCAACGAAAGGTCCGTCGGTAACAACACCACCAGCTTTCAATACCTTCCCTTCCATTGCCAGGCGCTGACCACCTACCGTTTCATGATCTTTAAAAGTGTTTGTCCAATTCATCCATTTTTGTTGTATTGCCTGCATTTCGGCAGGAGATAGGCTGCTATAATCGAAAACCGGTTGGCGGAATAATAATGCGAATTCTTTCATTGTTTTTAAATTTTTAGTGAACGTTGAATCACAATTATGATGAGTGAGATCATCAGAATTGGACATAAGCTAAAAAAACTTTTTTAAGAGAAATTTCCCATTAGAGAATAAAATCATTGTTTCCCCAATTGTGTTTTGATAATCATTGAGTTATATTATTTTACTACCTCTATTCTACCCCAATAATTTCCCATTTTTTCCCCGTTTATGCCGCAATGTTTGAGAGTGGAGAGACAGAAAGAGGGCGTCTCTATCTTTGGCCCGCAGTTTACACCTATCAAAGGTACTAATGAAGATTTTGAGAGTATAGAAAGGATATTCACATTGTGGGTTTTGTGTACTGATTCTTATTACGCACTCTCATTTTCGCATAGTTACTTTCTTTGCTTGTCCAAAGAAAGTAACCAAAGAAAAGACACCTTTTGTCCAAACGCTCCGCAGGACAAAAGGATTTGCTATACTCTGATCGCGGGGGATTGCTTTGATGCTACACTGGAACGTGCTGGCCCGATGAAGCTGGGGACTTCTTATTTGGGGGTGTGGTGTAGTACGAGTGCAGGCTGTTTTATTTCTATTAAGCCCAGTGCATGGGTTAGGGAGATACTTCACTACGTTCAGTATGACAATGCTATTTTGCTAATTAGCTTTTTTGTAAAAAAGAATTAAAATATAATTTAATATATATCTTTATTGTAAAAATTTTAAAGCGTATGAAACACACACAATTAATTTGGGTTGCTATTGCCTTTTTTTGGTTTGCTTCATGCAACAACCCAGCACCATCGGACAACGGGATGCCACATACTGACACTACTGCAACCAAGATGGATAAAACCGACAGAAACAAAAAAGTAGCTATGGAGGCTATGGACGGTATGAATAGCCATGATACAGGTAAGGTATTTAAAACTATGGCTGCGAACTTTACGGATTACATGGATGGCACGATGCCTCCACAGAAAGGAGATAGCGCAAAACAAACTCTGCAAATGCTAATGACTGCCTTTCCTGATATGAAAGGAGAAAATATGATAGTCTGCGCGGATGGAGACAATGTAATGATAGCAGCGGACTGGACCATGACCTTTAAAAATGATATGATGGGCATGAAGGCCACGGGTAAAACTGCAAAATATAAAGACGTAGATATTTTTACATTTGACGATAATGGAAAAATAATTTCCCACCGTAGTATATATCCAGGAAGCACGATGATGGCACTGGTCGGAGTAGATATGGCGAAGATACAGGCAATGGATAAGGATAAAATGAGTGGGGATAAGAAGAAGTAGTGCCTTTCGAAATATTAACATAAGAGGGTGCCTGCAGGCACCCTCTTTAATATACATGAAGAACTTAGTAAAATTGTATAAATTTATAATTCAACAACTACCTTTTTTATAGGTGATTTCAATCAACAATTTCTGTTTGATTTCTTATAGACTCTTCATGAATAGCAGTAAAGACATGTTTTATTAAAGCATCGCTAAGACCTTTTTCTTTGCCTTTATGAGTTAATCTAAGCATAACCTGATTCCACCTGGATCGTTGAATTACTTTCTGGTTATTGTATTTTTTCATTTTCCCTATTCTTTTAGCAACTTCCATCCTTTGCTCAATCATATCTAAAAGATTATCGTCAATTACATCAATCGTCCGCCTTAATTTGTGTATAGGATTGAGGCGTTCATCATGAGTTGTAATAGCTAATTGCTCTAATAAGTATAAAAATTCTTCTCCAGTTATTTGTTGCTTAGCATCGCTTAAAGCACTTTCGGGATTGGGGTGTGTTTCCACCATCAATCCATCATATCCGAGTTCAATAGCTTTGGATGAAATCTCATACAAATATTTTTTATCTCCGCCCAGATGACTAGGATCGCATATAAGTGGCAACTCCGGAAATCTTTTATGAAGTTCTATTGATATCTCCCAATATGGGGCATTCCTATAGACATGCTTTTCATAAATTGAAAACCCTCTGTGTATCAAACTTACCTGGCCCACATTCGCCTTCATAATTCTTTCAATTGCTCCAGTCCATAATTCAATATCAGGATTAAGAGGATTTTTTATCATGACATTAATTTTGGATCCACGCAAGGCTGTTGCAATCTCTTGCAGAGCAAATGGGTTTGTTGTAGTCCTTGCTCCTATCCATAATGTATCAATATTATATTTCAATGCCTCGTATACATGTTTAGCTGTGGCTACTTCCGTACAACATGGCAACCCATATTCTTCTTTAACTTGTCTCAACCATTTCAATCCAATTGAGCCAACTCCTTCAAATGAGCCAGGGCGTGTTCTTGGTTTCCATATTCCAGCTCTGAAAAGGTCAACTTTGCCTGAAGCTGCTAAAAATTTAGCAATGTTCATTACTTGTGTTTCTGTTTCCGCGCTGCAAGGACCAGCAATAATTAACGCTTTATTATTTTTCTTTTTTTCTGTTACTGCCACATCATTGTTTTTCATATCAAATAATTTATCTGACTTATTTAGCAATACTTATCATTTAGCTTTATTTTAAACCTCCTCAATGGTTTGAAGTTCTTTCAATTCACACATTTGTTGTTGCATATGAATATATTTACCTAACATCTTCACTTGATAATTATATGTGATTGCCAGACACATAATATTTTCAAAGACAGAAATATCATTGTAAACAATGTCTGCTATAAATTGCTGTGACCTCAAACTATTGCTAACAGGCAATGACAGCAGATGTGTTATTTTGCAACATCCATCATTAAGTAATTTGAATAAATGATATATTAACCCTTCACTAGTAATCGGAGAGAAAAGAACTGTTGCCTTATTAAATTCTTTACAATTCTCTCCAAACTGATCTTTTGTTTTTTGTGATGATCCAGACAGAATTAAAAACCTCGTATTATTAATGATGTTTGTATTTATGTTTTCGGCAAGAATGTCAAGCCTATATAATGATGCCGCCACTATACTTCCAATAGCTGCAACATTAAGCGCATTAGTATCATGAATATATTTAACGCTCAATGCGGTATTCGATGTCTCGACGATCTTAACGCCTTTATTAATAAGAGGCTCTAAAAAATCATGACATTGCAAAATCGCCACAGGATGAGAGTGAATCTCTGTAATCATCGATAGTGCTGTGCCCGGAAGAGTTATAAGGTTATGTTTTACAGGCAACCAAAGCTCACTAATAATATTCACATCAGCTGTGATCATTAATGGATAATTGACTGCAAGACTCCCTGCTATTGTATTTTCAACGGCAACTACAGCATAATCAACGCTATTTGTTTTTATAGCTATAAATAATTCTAAAAACGTTTCAAATGGAACAAGTGTTATATTCTTTGCAGAAAAAAATTTATTAGCTGCCAGGTGATGAAAGGAACCGTACCCCCCTAATATTGCCACGCTTATATTTTTTGAAGATTGTTGCATTGACATACTTATTTAATAATCTATTTCTCCAAAAATATTTTCCTTTAGAATAAATATTTTATTTAATTTAGTTTCTTAGAAAAAAAGAATTGTTTTAATTAATATTTTAGTTTTTATTTCTAAATGATTAGAAAAAAGGCACTTTAAAAAGAAATTATATGCACTCATTGGACAAAAACGATAAACATATACTAACCATGTTACAAGAAAATGCCCATCAAACGCATAAGGAGATCGCCCGTAAACTTGGGATGTCGCTAACAGCGACTTATGAAAGAATTAAAAGACTGGAAAAACTAAGGGTGATAAAAAAGTATGTGGCACTTGTTGACAGAGAAAAAGTAGGTAAGGGATTATTGGTCCTTTGCCAGATATCACTAAAGGAACAGAGCCATGACAAACTAAAAGGGTTTGAAAGATCCATTCTTAAACTCGAAGAAATAATTGAATGCTATTATGTGGCTGGAAACTATGATTTCTTATTAAAGATTGTAAGTGAGAATATGACAACTTATCAAAATTTCGTTATTACAAAACTATCCACTTTACCTAATGTCGCTAATGTGCAGAGTACATTTATTATGTCAGAGCTTAAATATGAAACTGCAATAGGATTCATAAGTGAGAAATAGCTTTTTTTTATCAATAAGCTACAAACATATACCCTAAGCAAATTAACTTTCATTCAGGTTTTTACAAAAAGTTAATTCACTATTTCAATATCGTATTTGTTTAAAAGGCCAATTACTTCAGGCAGGGAGAATTTGGCTTTTTTTATTTTGTTCATTTCAGGGTCGATGGAATAATTAAAAGAGGTACTAAAGTCAACTTTTTCTAGAATTGTATTTTCGAATACAGTGCTCATTAAATCGCAATTATGAAAAAGAGCGCCTGCCAAATCGCATTCTGTAAAATCGACTTCATGCAGTTGTGTATTTTTAAAAATGGTCTTTTTTATTTTGAGCTGATAGAATGAGGAATGAGTGAGGATGCAGCCATCGAAGCTGAAAGAGAGACTAAAAGGGTTGCAGTTTTCGAAATGAAGCCCCAACATTTTGCAGTCTTGGAAATTAATATCGCGAAATGTGGTTTTTGTGAGCTTTACAAGGCTTATGTTACACGCAATAAATTCGCATTCCCAAAAGGAACAGTCAGAAAAATCGGAACTTGAGAAATCGCAATTCCTGAAAATGCAATTTTCGTATTCACCGGTCTCTAAATGATTTTCCAGAAAATCGTTCTTATCGAAATTTTTGTTTGTAAATACCTGATCCATTTTTAGTTACCAGTTTTTTTAAAGATACAGCAGATCTTAATATAGATAAAAGGTAAACTTTCGTTAACAATGGGAGCTTCCGGGCAG
>DATNFP010000027.1:0-7118 GCA_035606335.1 Flavipsychrobacter sp.
TATCTTTTTTCTGGGGCAGGAAAAGTTGTTTTATTTGTAGCGTATCCAACGTCTCCAGGTTCGATGTTTTAGTTACAAACATATCCAGACTGTGTATCGCCCAGTCGCCATCTACTATATATATTGTTCCATTAAACAATGGCTCATATAGCCGTTTAGGAATTACTTTTATTTTATAAATTGTATGACTGCCCTCTTCAAACTGTCCTTGTAATTTATACTTGTAATAACTCAGGGCATTATCACTAATAGGCGATATAAAACCTCTCGGCGTAAACAGTGGTATATTATTTTCATAAAAAGTGATAACAGACGGCAACTGTGAAAATCCATACCCGTTAGGATTGCCGCTTTCTGTTACAGAATGGATCACAGTTCTGCGGTTATCTGGTTCTTCAGAATAATAATCCGCGTTCTCCTCGCATAAATAAAGTATTCCCTTACCGGCCTGGTCGAGCCCCATTTCTCCATTATCAACTTTTTGACCAAATAATTCTGTCGGAGTTTGTCTTGTCCGGAACACACCTTTTAAATAGATAGATGTTTGAAATGATTTAACCTGCTGCAGATGAAATTTACGTCGACCTATAGCCTTGCGTATTATAGGATAAGCTGGGTCTTCTGTATTAGCATGTATCACTACTTCCTGCATATCCAGGCTCTGGTATTGCAAAGAGAAATTATGCTGTATAGTTTCTTCGCCTTTTATTGTTACAGAAAATACACTTTGCTTAAAACCAATGTACTGACATATTACTTTGTAAGTGCCGGGTTGTAATTGAATTTCGTATTGGCCCTTTTCATTAGCTGTTGCCCCCATTGTCGTTCCCTGTATATATACAGTTGCAAACGATAATACCTCACCTTTACTGTCAGTTATCTTTCCGTTTATTTTGCCCGCCTGCGATTGGAAAGGGATTGATAGGAAAAATATTATAAAGCTTAAAAAAAATAACCTTCTCATCATTCTGATGCTCGATAAATAAATAACTTAAAATAATAAGTGTCTTGTAACAATTTAATACATCGTATGAAAAGGCAAAAAGTTACAATTTTTAAAAAAGACCATGCAGTTGGGCATCTATGCGTCGTACTACATCGGCAAAATCCTCTTCCCGGTCTATGAAGTTATTGTTGTCTACATCTATTATCAGCAATGGCCCATCATTGTATTTGGCAATCCATTTTGTATAAAATTCATTTAGCCGCTTCAGATAATCCAACCGTATATTTTCTTCATATTCCCTGCCACGCTTTTGTATCTGGTCTACAAGTGTTGGTATCGATGCTTTTAAATAGATAAGCAGATCAGGCGGGTGAACCAATGTCCTTAAATTCTGAAAAAAAGAAGCATAGTTCTCAAAATCTCTCTTGGTCATTAGCCCCATTTCATACAAATTGGGAGCAAATATGTAGGCATCTTCATAGATGGTACGATCCTGTATCACTGTGTCTTTACCACTACGTATATCTATAAGGTGCTTCAGACGGTTGTTAAGAAAATATATTTGCAGGTTGAACGACCATCGGTGCATGTCTTCATAAAAATCTACCAGGTACGGATTATGCTCCACATCTTCGTAATGTGGTGTCCACTTGTAATGTTTTGCTAACATTCCGGTCAATGTTGTCTTTCCCGCGCCAATATTCCCTGCTACTGCTATATGTTTGGTGACAGATTTTGGAGGCATGATGAATTTACTGTTTCATTGAAGAAAAGCCCTTTTACTATACTAATATGCACAATATAAAAAGCAATTTCAATAAAAGCTACTCTTACCTTAAAGAGATTTGAAAATTAATAATAGTTTATTCCGATCATTTTTCTTGCAAGAGATATTGTTTTAGAAGCACTTTCTCTTGCTTTTTCTGCGCCTGCGCGTAATATCTTTTGGATCTGTGCTTCATCTTTTCGCATTGCTTCAGCCATTTCCCTTATAGGGCGAACAAAAGCTACCATATCTTCGGCCAGTTGCTTTTTCATATCACCATATCGTATAGTACAATTATTAAATTCATTTCTATACGTCTCTACTGTGGCAGGATTTGAAACAAGATGCATAAAAAGAAACAAGTTCTGTATGTAATCAGGCATTTCACTATTAGGTTCTGTTGGCCCCGAATCAGTTTTTGCCTTCATTACTTTCTTACGGATCAGATCATCGTCATCCGTAAAATATATAGTAGCATTCAGGTTTTCACTTTTACTCATCTTTCCTGTTCCATCAAGGCTTGGGATCTTTAAAAGATCGCTCCCGAAATTAAATGGTATTGGTTCAGGAAATAGTTCTCCATAACGGTTATTAAAACGCTGGGCAAAATTGCGCGCCATCTCCAGGTGCTGTTCCTGATCCTTACCTACAGGCACTTTTACAGCTCTGTGTATCATTATATCAGCAGCCATCAGCACAGGATAGGTAAGCAACCCTGAGTTCACATTATTAGGTTGCTGGCGTACTTTATCTTTAAATGTAGGAACCTTTTCCAGCTCGCCTTTGTAAGCAAGCATATTCAGTATCAGGTATAGCTCAGGTATCTCAGGAATATCACTTTGCGCATATAACGCGACTTTTTCAGGGTCTAAACCACTGGCAACATGCTCTGCAACCATGTGGTACACATTCCCTTTTAGATCTTTAGGATTAGGATGTGTGGTAAGCGAATGATAATCTGCAATAAAAAAATAGCAATTATATTCTTCCTGCATCTTCACGTAGTTCCTAATAGCCCCGAAATAATTACCCAAATGCAAATAACCGGTAGAACGTATGCCGCTGACGACAATTTCTTTACTCATAACGCGGCAAGATACGAAAAGGCAAAAAAAAGGGTTTATAAATGTATTTATTAAATAAATAATTATCAATTTATGCTTACTGGAGCTTGAATGATATAGGTAAATAATAATGCACTTCTATCTTTTCTCCTTTTTTATTTTCTCCAGGTATCCATTTCGGCATCCCTTTTACAACTGCCAGTGCTGCATTAGATAAAGATGTGTCAGGGGATCTTACGACATCAGGGAAAATAATACGTCCCTCCCTATCGACTACAAACTGTACTATTACCCTTCCTTCAATCTTTCTCTCTATGGCACTTTTCGGATATTTTAAATACTGCGAAAGATAGGTCATCATATCCCCATTAAATTCTGGCATTTTTTTAGCTGAGTCTGGAGTTAAGTGAATGGTAAAGTTACCTTCTTTCATTGCCTTATATAATGTATCTAGCCGTGTAGGCACATGCGGGCTTTCATTGCCGGCTTTATTACAGCTCTGCAAATAAATTATTGTCGTAAATAATCCTAAAATGGCAATAAGCGAAGTAAAAACTACATAACGCTTAGTGTCGGGTTTTTGCAACATCATAATTCTACGTTTTAAAGGGTTATGAAAAAAAGTATGAGAGTATGAAAATTGTTGAGTATTAAATGTGTGATTCAATAAGGTATAAGTATAGCTTTCTTTATCACCTACGGCTTCAGCATCTGCCTGAAATTCATGAACAATCTTTAATTCCTTAGCAATAAAAAACAAAACAATATCCGGCCAGAGAAAACATTGTAACAGGGAAATAAAAACAACGTCGTAAGTATGCTTCATTGCCACATGGGTAAGCTCATGATTTAATATAACCGTGTCAACATCATCAGTCGGGAAAAATATATTTCTTCCCCAACTACCTGGACCAAAACCTGTATTGCGCATAAGGTTTACCCCATTTACATTCTTTTTCTTATTTTTTGCTATAAACCGTTTTATCCTAAAATATTGAATGAAGAAACGTGTCAATAAAACGGATGATATAAAAAAGTAAGCTATCCATAATATAATTGAATAATCCCAGTGTGATACTTTATCAGCTGTATTACTTATGCTTATTAATGGCAGTGTCACCTCCAATATTATCGTATTGCTTTTGGCTATTTGCACCGCCGGAACTATAATAAAAGGCAGCACCATGGGAATTACAGCGCCAGCTAATAAAAATATGCGGCTCCAGGCATGTGGCGCACGATTTTTTAGAAATACCAGGTATATACCATATATCAAGGCTGAATACAAAGTGACCTGCAAAAAATAAACCATACAAAAGGGATTTTAGTGTTTAGTTTTTTTAAGTTCTCTTAATACAGATTCCAGCTCATCTATTGATATATCTTTTTCTTTCACAAAAAAGGAAAGCATTTCAGGAAAAGAGCCTTCGAAATAGCGTTTTACAAATTGTTTCATTGATCTCTTGCTATAATCTTCTTTCTTTATCAGTGGATAATAGCGGTTGGATTTTCCAAATGTTTCGTAGGCAACAAATCCTTTGTCTGCCAGTATCTTTATAATGGTGCTTACAGTATTATAATGAGGCTTGGGTTCAGGCATTTGATCTACAATATCTTTTACAAAGGCCTTATCAAGCTGCCATAGCACTTGCATTATTTCTTCTTCTGCTTTTGTGAGTGGTTTGAAAGTTGCTTTCATGTTTAAAACTAATTTCATAGTAAATATACTATGTTTTTAGTTTAAAAACTAATTTTTTAGTTAATATTTTTAAAAAATCATAAACGGTAAATAATAACATAAAATTGTATATAGCTCTTATCTTGTAGTTTTGTTCCAGATATGAGCGACAGCAAACGGGAAAACTCCTTAAATGAAGTCCACTCGTCCATCGACCCCTCTAAAGCAGGTAACAGATGGAAGAAGCTGTTCGCATTCTTCGGCCCCGCGTACCTTATTAGTGTAGGCTACATGGACCCGGGCAATTGGGCCACGGACCTTGCAGGAGGTAGCCAATTTGGCTATAGATTATTGTGGGTTTTGCTTATGAGCAACTTTATGGCGCTTGTACTGCAATCCCTTAGCGCCCGACTTGGCATTATACAAGGCCGTGACCTGGCGCAGTGTAACCGTGAAACTTATCCGCCTGCCATTAATTTTATCCTTTACCTATTGGCTGAAATAGCCATAGCTGCATGCGACCTCGCTGAAGTGCTCGGCATGGCTATAGGGCTAAACCTGTTATTTCATATCCCAATTCTTTGGGGTGTGCTTATTACCCTGCTCGATACTATTTTATTACTATACCTGCAGCGACTCGGCATGCGTAAGCTCGAGGCTTTTATTATTACCCTTATTGCTGTTATAGGCTTATGTTTCCTGCTGGAGATATTTTTGGCTAAACCCGATATGCATGAAGTAGTAAAAGGATTTGTTCCTTATTTACCTAATCACAATGCGTTATACATTTCTATAGGCATTATCGGCGCCACTGTAATGCCACACAACCTCTATCTTCACTCCGCACTTGTGCAGACGCGGAAGATCGCTCGCGACGAACACTCTCTTAAAAAGGCCCTTAAGTTCAATGTTTGGGATAGTACCATTGCCCTTAACCTTGCATTCTTTGTCAACGCCGCCATTCTTATCCTTGCCGGTGCTGTTTTCTTTAATTCCGGCCATAACCAGGTAGCTTCTCTTCAGGATGCGCATCGTTTATTAGCGCCTTTATTAGGCACTACAGTTGCACCAATTCTATTTGCCGTAGCATTGATCGCTTCAGGGCAAAGCTCTACGGTAACAGGTACACTTGCAGGACAAATAGTTATGGAAGGCTACTTGCGCCTTCGTATCAACCCCTGGATAAGAAGGCTGATTACACGTTTGTTGGCAATAGTGCCAACCGTAATTGTAATATTAGTTTCGGGAGACAGAATGGTTGACCAATTATTGGTTTTCAGCCAGGTGTTATTAAGCATGCAACTGGCATTTGCTGTTATCCCGCTGATACTCTTCGTTAGCGACAGGCAACAAATGGGTGATTATACTATCAAGCTGTCAACTAAGATCGTTTCATGGCTTATTGCATCAGTAATACTGGTGCTGAATATGAAGCTTGTATTCGAGAGCATGATGGATTGGTTTAAAGCCGCAAACAACTTCGTTCTTCAAATACTGCTTGTCATTCTTGCTTTCGGGCTTGGCGCATTGCTTGTTGTTACGTTTATCTATCCATTGATTTTAAGGCGGAAAGAAGCTACCATCAATATTCATAAGGATTTCCCCATAAACGATTTGCAAATAGCTACTGAAAAACATTTTCAAAAAATAGCGCTCGCACTTGATTACAGCGAAAAAGATCTGAAGGTGATCCAATTTGCTTCTCAAATGGCAGACGATGGGAAAACAACTTTTGTCCTGATCCATGTAGTTGAAAGCGTCTCAGCACGCATGATGGGCAATCAGGCGCAGGATTATGAAACAAGAAAAGACCAGGAACACCTGGATGAATACCTTAAATTCTTTGCTCAGCACAATTATAAAGCAGAAGGGCAGCTCGGGTTTAAGAACCGCGCTGAAGAAATAGCTCGTATCGTCAATGAAAATAATTGCGACTTGCTCATTATAGGCAGTCACGGCCACAGAGTAGCTAAAGATCTTCTTTTCGGTGAAACCATTAATTCAGTAAGACACATGGTAGATGTCCCTGTGTTCATTGCCCGATAAGCATTATATTTGATAGAAATCAAATAACCAAAGTTCTACCTAAGACTTCTCTTATGGCACAACTTCAAACCATGCAAAACGATCTACGATTCGCTGTCCTGATAGATGCAGATAATGTCCCATCCGTAAATGTAAAGGGCATAATGGAAGAAATAGCTAAATATGGCACTCCCACCTTTAAACGTATTTATGGCGATTGGACAAAACCTCATGTTTCAGGCTGGAAAAACGTATTACTTGAAAATGCCATTACTCCAATCCAACAGTACAGCTACACCACAGGCAAAAATGCTACTGATTCGGCAATGATAATAGATGCTATGGATATACTCTATTCAGGCAGGGTGGATGGATTTTGCATTGTTTCCAGCGATAGTGATTTCACACGCCTGGCGCTTCGTCTGCGGGAAGCAGGCATGAAGGTAATTGGTATGGGACAGAAAAAAACGCCTGCACCATTCATTGTCGCTTGTGATAAATTTATTTATCTCGAAATACTTAGCCAGCGTCCTTCTGAGCATATTAAGGAAGAAGGCAAAAAAGAGGAAGAAGTGCATGTTAACGAGTCCATAAAGCAAATGGACAAAGTAACCATTAAGCTTATCGCCACTTCTATCA
>DATNFP010000028.1:0-31748 GCA_035606335.1 Flavipsychrobacter sp.
AGACCAGTTTAATAACAGTGCCGGCGCTTAGTACTCTTTCTTACACTGTTAGCACAGCTCCCTGGATGATACCTCCCGGAACCCCTTTCGATTTTAATTTTATGGGGATATTAACATCTGGAAAGACTATAAAAATAAAAGATCCTTCATCATGTGTTGGATTTCCAACTAATGCTCCATGGACAGATTGTACCCCTACAGGAACAGTTACATGGACAAATGCACCTACATCTCCGCCTGCACCAGTACCTACAACCGCAACGGTTACTTTTAACTAGTAATAATCTGCTTCTAAAAATCAAAAACCATCTCTAAAATGAGATGGTTTTTGATTTTTTGTATTACTTAAGCTTATTATTTTATCACAGTAAATCTTGAATAATACTTATTAACTCCCGAATGGAAAGCACATAAATATAATCCATCGGGCAGTGAGGAGATAGAAAAATTTACATTGGTCTGTGAGCCCGGTACCGATTGAGTCATTAATTTTTGCCCGGCCATATTTATTATATCTATCTGAACATTTCCCTGCACAAATGATTTATCCCATGATAGATATAAGATACTGTTCACAGGATTTGGATACAAACGGACGTTTGCGTTTTCCTCATTGGTCTGTGGGATATTTACAGTTACGTTTTTCACTTGCTTATATAGTTTCACTCCTCCGTATGCATCGCCTACTACCATTTCATATTTTCCATCGCCATCTACATCAGCCACAGCAGGCGCAGAACGTAAGCCATCGTAGTAGCCGCCATATATATACTGAGAAGTGGAATCGATATAAGAATAATTACTGTCTATCATTATATAAGGCACTGTAGTATTTCCACTTTGAAAACCATCGTAACGATATAGCTCTCCTGAACTGCTTCCAACCAATAAGTAATCTACCCCTGTATTGTCTATTTTACCAATAAAAGGAGTACTATACGCATTATAAATGTTTGAATCCACTTTTACACCTCCCAGCCTATTGGTTTGGAGGGTGAGGCTTGCCGTTCCCGATGTAGTATTAGTATTTTGATAGTATTGAAGCTGCCCATGATATTCACCGATAATCAGATCAGGCTTACTATCTTTATCTATATCATACACACACGGTGCAGCCCATCCGCCAACTTTTATTGTATCATTTTTTGCATCAGTAAGCATCAGTCGCTGCAATTGCCATATAGGTTGTGCGGTATCGGAGGTCGCCATGTTTTTAAAATAACTAAGTGTCCCGTTCGAATGTCCTATGATCAGATCTTTTTTGCCATCGCCATCTATATCGCCCATAGCCGGCGCCGCACCAGCAAAATTGTATGTGCTTAAGTCTAAAAAATCCGTTGTCTGTAGTGTAAAGGACGGATTGCCTGGTGTGCTTGTATTCAAATAATAGGATATCTTGCTTTTCAGGGTACCATCACTCTGATAATAGCCGTCCGAACCAATAAACAGATCTGGTTTACCATCTTTATTATAATCAAAAAACGTTGGATAAGCCGCCGATCCCAGGTCAATTGTCTTATCAATTAAAAAACTGTCGGATTGATAGGTGAAGACCGGGTGTGAAGCAGTACCGGTATTTTTATAATAAACAATACACTTATAGTTCTCTCCTTTTTGACCATTTACCGAGACTAATATATCAGTCAGGCTATCCTGATCTATATCTACATTGTATGCCGCAGGGAATATGGGCAAATTGAGCGAATGTCCCGAACTTTGCCAGGCAGTATCCTGGTATATCATACTGTCCGCCCCACCATATAAGTATCTTCCGTTTTCAAGATATACAAGATTGTTCCAGGATACATTCCCATCCAGGTAGTCATAATCACCATGTCCGTTCATATCCATCAGGCAAATTGCATTTCCTGTATGTGTTTTCTTTGCTCCGGGATCAGGATCAGCCAAACGAAGGCCGGAATCATTACAAGGCGCATCCAGAACGTGAGCAAGAGGGTAATACTGAATGAATTTCCCCCAACATTCATCCTTCAATTCAATATCAATAGTGTCTTTGGGCAATCCCTTTTCTACCTGCATATTTTTGTAATACCATACGCGATAGCCGAGAATATAAAATGCCAGGAAATCCATATCCCCGTCATTATCTACATCTACTATTGCCGGTATATCGCCGGGATTGTTGTATGCATTAATAGGCAGCGAGCTACCGGGAGTATTTGTATAGTATAACGGCTTATAATAAGTGAAGTTGAGTTGATTGCTTGAGTTATAATATCCTCTCCATGCTTCAAAACCGGTACCTCCGCTTTGAAAAAGGTCAGGAACACCATCACGGTTGTAATCTCTCATTAATAAATAATTCTGTATAGGAGGAAATCCCGCTTCATACTCAGGCGCGTATTTATAAACGGCAGGGCTACCCGTTGCACTTACATTCAGGAAAGTTCTTACTCCCATTCCACGTTCATATATAACCAAGTCTTTCTTGCCATCATTGTTAACATCAGCTATATTAAACTGAGGATGATCAAAGCCACCACACCATGCTAAAGTTCGCTCATTTCCATAAGCATATACTTTTATACTGTCGTTATATTGATAAACCTGTCCCTGAAACTGGGCTTTACTTATGTAGGAAATTGCGACAAGCAAAAGGGTTAAGGATAAAGTAAAAAAAGTTTTCATACTTTGCTATTAGACAAATGAAGTTAAGATATTATAACCACAGCAGGACAATAATAAAGACATTCATTTTTTATTTGCAGTTGGGTGATATTTAAGCAAAGGAGAGCCTGGTTCTTTCAAAAAATGTTTATATACCAGTTTATCTGCCAAACCGGGAAATAACTTATTTATCAATACAGTCAATTTCCCCTGTCCGGTCATTATTATTGTGCGTTTCCGCTTCTCGACAGCGTTCAATATATTTATTGCACATTCTTCTGCAGTCATCAATTTATCTTCTTCCAGGGGAGTTTCGCTTTGCTGGGTTCCTGTAGCATTAAGCGCCACGTTCCTGATGTTTGAGGCTGTAAAGCCGGGGCATACCCACATTATGTGCGTGCCGGTATGTAATAATTCTGTGCGAAGCGCCTCAAGAAAACCCTGCATAGCAAATTTTGAGGCAGAGTATCCGGTACGTCCGGGTAGCCCTCTGTATCCTGCTACCGAAGATACGCCAACTACCACGCCATTATTTGTACGAATAGATGGCAAAGCATATTTAGTAGAATAAACAGTACCCCAAAAATTTACATCTATTAAATCCCTTATAACAGAAAGATTTGCATCTTCAAATAGGGCGCGCATGCTGGTACCCGCATTATTAATTAAAACATCTATTCTGTCCCATTCCGCTATGATAAAATCTACAAAAGCCTTACAATCAGCCTCTTTACTAACATCAGCTTGAAAAAATATTAAGTTTTTATCAGGTGAATTCCCAAAAACATTCTTCAGCTTTTCTATATTTCTTGCGCAAACCGCTACTTTTGCATTGCGGTGCAGAGCGACATCAGCGAGCGCTTTGCCAATACCCGATGAGGCACCCGTTATTACAACTACTTTATCTTTTAGAGATGACATTCAAATGAATTAGGAGGTAAATTTAGCGTCATAAAACCTGAAAAGATACATTAGAAAGGATCTTTAAAAAAAGAAGATTTGCACAAGGTGTTAAAAAGTATAATAACATAATCAGAAACGGCACAATATTTTTATTACATAAACAAAACACACGTCAACGAAATGAAAGCAATGATTATTATTGGTTCCCAAAGCGATGAAAAAGTAATGCAGGAATGTGCAACATGGTTAGATTGGTTTGGTATTGAAAATAATTTAGTAGTTGCCTCAGCCCATCGCAATCCTGACAAAGTAAGAGAATTAATGATGGGCGCCAAAAGTAATGGCTATGGGGTAATAATAGCAGCAGCAGGTATGGCGGCAGCACTTCCGGGTGTATGTGCAGCTTATACATCATTACCTGTATTGGGTGTTCCACTCGATGGTGGCTTGTCCGGCGGTATAGATGCGCTATATAGTATTGTGCAAATGCCTGCAGGCCTGCCCGTTGGCACATTTGCGATAGGTAAAGCCGGTGCACGCAATGCAGCAGTTATGGCGGCAAGAATTCTGGCTCTGAGCGATGAAAAAGTGAATAGTAAAGTAGACGAGTTTAAGAAGAACGAATACCGTATATAGCCGGAAACTTAACAGCGGGGTAACACAAAATACGCCATATATATCGTATATTTAGAAACGTTAAAACAGAAAGAAAATTGACAGAAGCGATAATAAATCTCGAAACAGTTAATCCTATCGAGTTTTTTGGGATCAACAATAATAAATTCGAAATACTAAAGCGTAAATACCCACTACTAAAAATCCTTTCTCGCGGTTCACAACTAAAATTATCGGGGCAGCCTGATGAGGTTGCTACAGCCGAAGGCAAGATAAACCAGGTGATAAAATACCTGGAGCGTAATGGTCATTTATCTGAAAATTACTTTTCAAAGATTCTCGGTGACGAGGAATCATCTGAGGCGCCGACTGAACATCTGAACAGCAATGACATTTTGGTGTTTGGCCCGAATGGCAAGGTAATTCGCGCGAAGACGCAAAATCAGAAAGCAATGGCTACAGTGTCAGAAAAGAATGATATTGTTTTTGCTATTGGCCCTGCTGGTACCGGTAAAACTTATACTGCAGTTGCGCTTGCGGTAAGAGCTTTAAAAAATAAAGCCGTACGCAAAATAATACTCACACGCCCGGCTGTAGAAGCAGGTGAAAGTTTGGGGTTTTTGCCTGGAGATCTGAAGGAAAAAATTGATCCTTATTTAAGACCTTTATATGATGCGCTTGATGATATGATCCCTGCCGATAAGCTAAGCTATTATATGGCAAACAGGATAATAGAAATAGCTCCTCTTGCTTATATGCGCGGACGTACACTGGATAATTCTTACATTATTCTTGACGAAGCTCAAAATGCTACCGACCTCCAGTTAAAAATGTTTTTAACCCGCGTCGGCGCTTCTGCCAAAGCTATTATTACAGGCGATCTTACACAGATAGATCTACCTAAGAATCAAAGATCAGGGCTGGCAAAGGCTACACGTATTTTACGTAACATAGATGGCATTGCACAAGTAACACTTGACGAAGCAGACGTAGTAAGACACAGACTTGTTAAACAAATAATTAAAGCTTATGACAAAGACCAGGAACGTGAAGAGATGCGAAATGAAGAACTGAAAAAAGTAAAAGAAGAAAGGGAGTTATAAACTCCCTTTTTTTATTGCTATAATGCCGAAAAATTATTTTGTCAATGTTCTGAATATATCTTCCAGTGATTGTGTTTCCTTTTGCAAAGAACTGATATTTATATTGTTTTTTAACGCCCATTCCATCACCTCCCTGCGAAGCTCTTCAGGTTTATTGGTATGCAGTTTCCAGCCAAGCCGGCCTGTTTTCTCATAGTGCTCTGCGTTTTTAAGCAGCTTGAGCAGTTGCTCGTCAATTGGGCTTTCCAGGGTTATTATTAATGCTTCCTCCGTTATCGAGTGTCGTTGTAACCGCTCTATCGAATCATCGGCAGCAATTTTGCCATTATTAATAATGATCACGCGGCTACACATTGCCTGCACTTCCTGCATGATATGAGTAGATAACAAAACGGTTTTTTCTTTACCAAGATGTTTTATTAAATCACGTATTTCCACTATCTGGTTTGGATCAAGACCCGAAGTAGGTTCATCAAGTATCAGTACTTCAGGATCATGCAGCATAGCTTGTGCCAGGCCCACACGTTGCTTATATCCTTTTGATAATGCACCAATTTTTTTATGTGACTCTTTAGATAGGCCTGTCAGAGATATCATATCTTCTATGCGCTTTTTAGCAGTGCTTCCCAGTTTATGTATGCCCGCTGTAAATTCGAGATATTCCCTGACATACATTTCATAATATAACGGATTGGATTCTGCTAAATACCCTACCCGCCTGCGTACTTCCATTGGTTGCTGCTGGGTATTAAAATCAGAAACACTTGTGCTGCCGGCTGTTGGAGGCAAGTAGCCGGTTATCATCTTCATTGTTGTTGATTTTCCGGCGCCATTGGGGCCTAAAAAACCCACGATCTCTCCTTTTTTTAATTCAAAAGAAATATTATCTACTGCTTTCTGAGTTCCGTAAATTTTTGTCAGAGAGGCTACACTAATTGACATGAGGACAAAACTACTGATTTTGAAGTGTTTTTATTTACATAAAAAGGCCGGACTATTGTCCGGCCAATAATTTTAACAATCAAGAATTTATTTTGAACCAACAAAAGTACATGTGCTTGAAGACCCTCCTGCAGTTTGCTGAACAAAAAGTGTCAACTGACGTCCATTAGCAATCGTTACAGTTACTGAACCGCTGCTTACATTATTGATACTAATATTACCTCCGGCGGCTATCCCGGTATAAGTGGTAAAATTACTGTGTTCATACACACTTACGGTATCGGGTTCCGCTATCACTTTTATATCTACGGTATCTGTATTGCTCAGGCCAGCATTGCAGCTCACGGAACCTATATAACTTCCTGTAAATTTATCTGCTGCATTGATCTGGCATTCTGTGCCTTCATACCCTGTGGGGCATTTACATAAACCATTAAGACAAGTACCCCCGTTTGAACAATTTAAATTAGTACATGGGTCCTGCTCGCAGGCTGTATATAAAACACTAGTAGAAATACCAAGAAAAACAAGAGTAGTGAGTAACGTCTCTTTCCAAAACTTCATGAAAGTGGAATATTTTAGCTCCCCAATGTACAAAAATTATTTACTCAAAGAAATTATTATAAATTTTTATGTACGTCAAAATGCATTCCATCCTTGCGCTGTCAATTCATGCTTATTACCTTGCCTGGTTAGCAGCATTGCGCCATCCTGTTTATTGGTCATGTACCCTATAATACTGATTTGCTCATTCTTGGCTACTTTTTCATAATCAGTCTGACTAACGGTAAACAGTAATTCATAATCTTCGCCACCACTCAATGCGCAGGAGGTAGGATCAAGATTAAATTCAATTGCCATTTCCTTTGTTTCAGGATGAATGGGAATTTTTTCTTCATAAAGTATACATCCTGCATCGCTTTGCTTACAGATATGCAAGATCTCAGAGCTTAATCCATCGCTTACGTCGATCATGGATGTTGGCATTATTTCATTTTCCTGTAGCCAGTTCATAATATCAGCACGAGGTTCAGGTCTGAGTATTCTTCCGACTATATAAGATTTATTCTCAAGGTTAGGCTGTACGTTATGATTTTCAAGATAAATTCTTTTCTCGCGTTCTAACAATTGCAAACCCATATAAGCCGCACCCAGATCGCCAGATACGCATAACAGATCATTTTCATTAGCGCCACTGCGTGTTACATATTTACCCGGCGCCACTTCCCCTATTGCAGTAACACTTATTACAAAACCTTTTTGTGAACTTGAAGTATCACCTCCTATCAGATCCACATTGTATTTTTCACATGCTGTATATACCCCCTCATAAAATTCGTCCAATGCCTCTACTGAAAAACGGTTTGATATGCCGATATTAAGTGTAACGTGTGTTGGTGTTGCAAACATGGCATAGATATCCGAAAGATTTACTGCTATGGATTTATACCCAAGATGTTTTAAAGGCGTGTACATTAAGTCAAAATGTATTCCTTCTACCAACATATCTGTAGATATCACTGTTTGTCGCCCAAAATGATCTATTACACCTCCATCATCACCAGTTCCCAATAAAGTACCCGCTTGTTTTATTTCATTATTTTTAGTCAAATGATCTATTAATCCGAATTCACCCAATGACGATATTTCAGTCCGTTCTTCCATAATTTTTTCTTATTCTGTACTTTTTACTTCTTTTTTCTTGTGAATCAGGGTGAGCATTTCCTCATGTATCAGGCCATTGGTAGCTAATGTTTCTTTATCAAATACATTATAAATGTGACCTTCAAAATTGGTAATTCTGCCACCTGCCTCTTGTACTATCAGGTACCCCGCAGCTATATCCCACGAGTTAAGGTTATATTCCCAAAAGCCATCAAAACGGCCGCATGCCACCCAGCAAAGGTCTAATGCCGCAGAACCTAGTCGACGAACAGGCAACCCTTCCAATATAAAACGCTCAAAAACTTTTATCGGATGTTCTGAATTCTGAGGCCATTTATAGGGGAAGCCTGTTACTAAACAAGCCGTTCTAAACTCTTTTTTCTTCGATACAGAAATGGGCATTCCGTTTAGAGTAGCACCTCTTCCCTTTTCCGCAAAAAACAATTCATTCATCATTGGGTTATACACTGCGCCAAAGAGAAGGTCGTCATTATGCTTTATTGCAATGCTTACACAACATATTGGAATGGCGTGCGCAAAATTTACTGTACCATCTATAGGATCTATTATCCACTGATAAGGAGAATCTTTTTTTAGTTCTCCTATCTCCTCACTGATAATAGCGTGCTCCGGGTAATAACGTTTGATGATTTCTATGATCCTTGTTTCAGAAAGCTTATCTACCTCGGTAACAAGATTGTTGATACCATCTTTGTTCTCTATCTTAAAGGTTCCCTGAAAATAATTATGAATTATTCTGCCGGCTTCTTTCGTAGCTTCAAGCAACACATCTTTTAAGTCAGGTGTAATCATAGTTTTAACTCTTTTCCCAGGTAATAATCAATGACCTTTAATTTAAAGATAAGGTCATATTTAGCACTAAGCATATTTGATTCTGCTGAGTACTGCGTATTTTGAGTAACAAGGTAATCAACAGTATTTGTCAAACCCAGGTCATATCTCTTTTTAGCAAAGTCTAATGCCCTTTGTGCAGCATCGGACGCACGAACTGCTGCATAATATTTTTGAATGGAGTTAATAGCATCATTATATGCCTTGTACACATCCTGTTTTAAAGTAAGCTCAGCCTGGTATTCATTTAGTTGTTGAGTAGCTAAATTATATTTTGCCTGTCTCACAGCATATTGACTCTGCCACCCGTTGAAAATGGGAATATTAAGGCTTACCTGGTATGTTTGCCTGAAGTTATTATTTAATTGTTTCCCAAAAGGTACTGGAGTTAGTACTGGCTGATGAGCTGGTTGATAAATTGTATCAGCTTGGGCGTTCGGACCGAGGTTGGTAAAAAAAACAATTGGGTTATAGACAATCGAAGTACCCTCTGTCACCTGTTCATAAGTGCTTGCCCAGTTAGTACCATATTGAGCGGTAAAATTTAGTTGCGGATATAAAGCTCCTTTCGCAGCTGAAACTCCTTTTTCTGCTGCTGTTACTTTAAGCTCGCTACTGCGAATGGAGCCAAAATGTTTTTTTGCTTCCGCAAAAATATCTTCGGGTTTCATATTAGATACCGATATCTGATCAGCAACCTTTACATCAGGTGCGAGGATCGTAAAAGGCGCATCAAAATCAAGATTAAGTAACGTTTTAAGATCAAGAATTGCAGCGGTATAATTCGCTATAGCAGTTATTAAATTCGCACTATCACTAGCTACTTGCGACTCAAGCTGTGCAACGTTTAATTCAGGTAAACGGCCGGAGTTGGCAAAACTTTTTGTCTGGTCTAACTGCGCCATTGAAAGAGCTACCTGTTTTTGGCTCACATTAATTTGTTCCTGGGACTGTAATGCACGTAAATAACCGGTCGCCACATTTAATGACACATCATCTTTCAATTGGTCCAGATCAGCCTGCGACGCTTGTAAGCTATACTTGTTTTTGGCTATTGTATTCCTTGTAGCAAACCACCCGAACACCACCAAATTTGCAGTGCCTGAAAAACCAGCAAAATCGTAGCTATTATCAGCAAACTGGTTGGTTGTCGGATCAATAGAGCGGCCAAAGCTACGGCCATAGGCGGGCGTAGCATTCACACTTGGCAATTGTGACAACTGGCTTTGCAGCAATGTATATTTTGCCAGTCGTTTATTTAAAATATCCTGCTGGATAGAAATATTATGATCTATTGCATATTGTACACAACGTTGCAACGACCACACATCATCCTGAGCACTTGCAACCGGTGTTTTCAATACAAAACATGCTACAATGGCGGCAGTAAATAGAAAACGCATAAGCAAAAATAAAAGAAATAAATATGGTAACCGTTTAATTAATCGATAATGTAATTACATCCTCAAAACATTAAATGTATCTAAATGTAAAGACTTTAATTTTTTTAAGTAAAAAAATGATGTGGAATATTTTTCGCGTTCATAAATTTGTTTATGCAACGGGTACAAATATTGCTGCAAAAGCTCACAGAATTATCAAAACAGGACGAAAAAAATACTGCAATTGATATAGATCTTATGTTGGATTATACTAAGGTATTGTATGCAGATCTGCTTGAATACAGAAAAAAACTGGATTTCCCCATCCAATCTTTGGCAAATGAACCTACCCTATCTGAAGTCGCTCAAAAAATGGAAAGAGAAAATGATGAAGAACCCAAAGAAATGATTACAACTGTTAATAAACAGCTACAGGTTGAGCAAGATCATTCTTTTCAGGAAACAGTAAAAGCAGAATTACCAGTAGATAAAGCACCTCTTCCCTCAACAAAGCATATCAAAAAGAACGTGCGCCAAACCATTGGCATTAATGACAAATATCTTCTTATCAGCGAGCTTTTTAGTAATAATAAAGCGGCTTACGAAGAAGTTTTGGATGAGGTGAATAAATTGGAAAGCTACCAGCAGGCATTAAATTGGCTGGACACCAACATACATAATCAATACGGATGGAATGAGGATAGCGAAGCGGTTCAGTTATTTTATGGTATTCTTGGTAATTTCTTCGACAATAAATAGTACCCTATTCAAAATAGAATTCTTCAGATTTTCTTTTGAACAATGGTATATACCAGCCACCACGAATTCCAAAAAGCATATCAAAATGTTGCTTGGTATCTGGAGTGTTTAGATCATATAAATAGCCACGGCGATCTTTAGTAATACCGGCAACCACATCCAGCCCTAAATTAAAATTGAGTAACCCATCTTTTGCGAAGTAACTATATCCACAAAATTCTTCAACATACGCTCCATTCGTAAGTCTGTCATATCCCCGCAGATAAGTCCCATACAATTGAGGTATATCATGGTTTCTCACGTAGATATCCAATTTGTGTTGTATAAAACCTACGGACATTAGCCAAAGAATACCATTATCTTCCAGTTTTTTAGAAGTATTAAATATTCTACCGAATTCAGGCCCGATCAGGTAGCCACGTTCATAAACGGGAATGCCTACCAGTTCCCCATTCGAAGTAAGGAAATTGCCATCCGGTGTTTGGATATTTGAAAGAAAAGGCTTTATTTTTATTTTATCTCCTGTTAGAAAATCTCCCTTAACCCCAAACATCCAGTTCGACTTTGTTTTGTACAGTATGGATCCACCTAAACGGTAGTTTATTCCAAAATCTTTCGCCATATCAGCCGCCGGCATATCAATATTCGCCGCAGGATTAATAATCCACCCCTTACGGGCGACCATTTTTTTAGAGTTTGTGCCAAACAGATCATCTTGAGAAAATGCAGGCAATGTTGCTAAAAACAACAGGGCAAAGAAAAGGCAACGTTTCATTGTTTACGTGTACAAAACGTGAAGTTAGGAAATATCTATTTACGCACTTCAATATGATAATAAATGATTAATCATAATAAAGTTTTGATGAATGGCAGGTAAGGCGTAGGTTTGCAGCCATTAATTTTTTGCTATGCATAATTTGCAAATGGTTGACCTGAAACGTCAATATGAAAAGATAAAGCCAGAGGTAGATACGGCTATTCAGAAGGTAATTGATAGCACAGGATTTATAAATGGGCAGGATGTAAATCTTTTTGCGAAAGAACTTGCTGCTTATCTTGGAGTAAAGCATGTAATACCTTGCGCAAATGGAACGGATGCATTACAAATAGCATTAATGGCGCTTGGTGTAAAACCGGGGGATGAAATCATTACAGCTTCTTATACATATATAGCCACTGTCGAAGTAATTGCGTTATTGAGGTTAAAACCGGTATTCGTAGATGTGGATGCAGATACATTTACCATGAATATTGACGAAGTAAAGAAAGCTATTACTCCAAAAACAAAAGCGATCATTCCAGTGCATCTGTATGGACAAAGCGCTAATATGGAACCATTATTAACCCTTGCCAAAGAACATAACATACCGCTAATAGAAGATAATGCACAGGCCATAGGAGGAACTTACACATTTTCTGATGGGAAAACTGTAAAAAATGGTTCTATGGGGCTGATAGGCTGCACTTCATTTTTCCCATCAAAAAACCTGGGGTGTTATGGAGATGGTGGTGCGATCTTTACCAATGATGATGCTATTGCCGAAAAGCTAAAAATGATCGCCAATCACGGGCAGAAAGAACGTTACTATCACGAAGTGGTAGGCTGTAATAGCCGCCTGGACACTATACAGGCAGCAGTGCTGCGTGTTAAGCTTTCTCATCTCGACGAATATTGTGATGCGCGTAGAAAGGTTGCTGATTTTTATGACAATGCTTTTAAAGATCATGCGAATATCATAACTCCATACAGAGCTCCCTACTCACGCCATGTATTTCACCAATATACACTCCAGCTAAAAAACGTAGACCGTAACGAAGTGCAGAAAAAACTTGCTGAAAAGAATATACCATCTATGATATATTACCCTGTCCCCTGCCATAAGCAAAATATGCTTAAAGAATTTGGCGGCGGCGATTATCATTTACCCGTTACAGATGTATTGCAGGAGTGTGTTATTTCATTGCCGATACACACTGAGCTAACAGAGGAAGAGCTAAAGTATATTACAAGCAATTTTATTGATGTCATCAACCAACTTTCCAGATCATGAATGTTGTAGCTACACCAATGGAAGGTTTGCTGGTTATTGAACCTCGGATATTTAATGACGACCGTGGATATTTCTACGAAAGCTATAATAAAGATGCTTTCGAAAAAGCAACAGGGTTTAGTACTCCATTTGTACAAGACAACCAGGCCCGTTCAGTAAGAAATGTACTAAGAGGATTACATTATCAAAGCGAGCCGCATGCACAAACTAAATTAGTCCGCGCATTGGAAGGAGCAATATGGGATGTGGTAGTGGATCTTAGAAAAAACAGCAAAACATACGGACAATGGTTTGGTGTAGAACTATCGGCTGAAAATCATCGCCAGTTTTTGGTTCCAAAGGGATTTGCACATGGGTATTCTGTACTAAGCGAAACTGCTGTTGTTTCTTACAAATGTGACAATTTATATAATAAAGCAAGTGAAGGTGGCGTATATTATGCTGATCCTACTCTAAAAATAGATTGGAAAATCCCTTTGAATGAAGCTATTGTTTCTGAAAAAGATTTGAAACAGCCGCTATTAAAAGACAACGATAGCAGCTTCTAAGATTTCATATTTACATATTGGAGCGGCAATTCAAGATTGGCACTTCTGCATAACTGCATCACTTGTTGCAGATCGTCTATCTTTTTCCCGGTTACTCTGATCGTATCATCCATAATGGCGGCTTGTACTTTCAGGTTGCTGTCTTTTATCAGCTTCACTACCTTCTTGGCCATATCTTTATCTATACCATTTTTTACAGGTACAGCCTTCCTTACATTTTTTCCTGATGGCGTCGCCTCTTTTGAAAGGTCAAAGCTGTTTGCTTCCAGTCCCTGGCGCATTGATTTGGTCAACAATACATCCTCCACTTGTTTTAGCTTCATATCACTTTCTACTTCTATATTGATGACCATATCTTTTTTATTCAATTCTATGGAAACCTGTGTTCCTTTAAAATCGAACCTGTTATCAATTTCCTTTTTGGCTACGTTTACTGCATTGTCTAAAGTCTGCAGGTCTACTTTGCTAACAATGTCAAAAGAAGGCATATAAAATTGTTTTTGAAGGGTATGAAAGATACAAAGAATAGGATAAATTCAATAGAAACTATCCTAATTTCTGCTCCAGGTCAAGTATCAATTCAAAAGTCTTATCATACTCTTTAGTAAGGTTTTCCAATTTATTATTTAGCTGTTTATACTCACTATCCAATTTCACAAATTGGTTCTTATCGGCATACATAACGGGGTCTGAAAGCTTTTTTTCTATTGCTGCCTTTTCTTCCGTTAGCTTATTCACTTCAGCTTCCAGTTTTTGGAAAGCCCTCATTTGGTTCTGATGCTCTTTGCGAAGCGCCTTATCTTCAGCTTCATTTTTATTTACAACGACTATGGGCTTTTCTTCTTTCTTCTTTACTTCAGTTGGCTTTATCGCGGCTTGTTCCCGTTTTTGTTTTTCCTGCTGATAAACAACCCATTCATCATAATCTCCAACAAATTCTTTTATCTGTCCATCTTCAATACTCCATATTTTGTTTGCGGTCTTACTAATGAAATAACGATCGTGCGATACAAGTATCAATGTTCCTTCATAGCCGTTCAAGGCTTCTATCAACATTTCAACAGATTGCATGTCCAGGTGGTTAGTAGGTTCATCCAGCAGTAGGAAATTCCCTTTTGCAGCAATGGTTTTAGCCAACGCTACCCTTGCTTTTTCGCCTCCTGAAAGAACTTTGATCTTCTTAAACACATCATCTCCGCTAAATAGAAAACAGCCCAAAAGCTGGCGCAATTCCAGTTCGGTTTTGCCACTTCCACTATTCTTTAGTTCATCGAGAATTTCATCTTCTATATTCAAAGCTTCTAATTGATGCTGCGCATAAAAGCTTTCTTCTACATTGTGCCCCCATTTCCGCTCACCATCAAATGGTTCACGCCCGGCTATAATCCGCAAAAGTGTTGATTTACCACGACCATTGGCACCGATCAATGCTATCTTATCGCCACGCATTATTTCAGCATTGGCACCATTGAGTATCGTTAGCTCTCCAAAGTGTTTGGATATATCTGTGAGTGTGCAGATAATTTTACCAGGCTGTACTGCAATATCAAAGTTGATATTCATCACCGGCATAGTTGCGTCCGGCGCTTCTATTCTTTCAAGTTTATCCAGTCTTTTTAATGCACTTTGTGCCTGAGCTGCCTTTGTAGCTTTCGCCCGAAAGCGTTCTACAAATCGCTCTTGCTGCCGTATATACTGCTGCTGGTTTTCATACTGCCGTTGCTGGAGTGCCATCCGCTCTTCTTTTTCCTGTTGGAAGAAGGTATAGTTACCGCTATACTGATACAGGTCGCACTGCCATACTTCTACGATCTTTGTTACCATTCTATCCAGGAAATAACGGTCGTGCGATACAATTACCACACTACCGGGATATCCCTGCAGGTATCGTTCCAGCCATTCTATTGAAGGAAGGTCAAGGTGGTTGGTAGGCTCATCAAGCAGGAGTAGCTCCGGCCGTTGCAGCATCATTTTTGCTAACAACACCCTCATGCGCCATCCACCGCTAAACTGATCATAAGGTCTTTGCAGATCAGCAGTTGAAAAGCCCAATCCTTCCAACACTTCTGCTGTGCGATGTTCCATTTCATAGCCACCTGCTACTTCAAAATCATGCAAAGCATGGCTATATTCATCCAGCAGTTCAGCATCATCCGGCTTGTTTTCTAATTCTTTTATTAGATGTTCCAACTGTTTTTCTATCTGGTGGGCTTTCTCAAATGCCTGCATTCCTACCTGCAGGATGGAGTTGCTCGTTGAAAAACTTAATAAGTCCTGGTTAAAAAAACCAAGCGATACATCTTTGGGCTTGTTAATAACTCCACCATCCAGAGCATAAGCCCCTGTCATTAAACGCAATAAGGTGGATTTTCCCGCACCGTTACTACCTACTAACCCTATTCGTTCTCCTGTTCCTATCTGCCAGCTTGCATCCTTTAGTATATACCTGGACCCGAAAGAAAATGAAATATTCTGTAATGAGATCAACATATTGGCAACAAATTTACGTTACCAGCGTTTAGCATTATGCGTTCATGTATTTTTGCAACAAAATTTTAATGATGCGATATTTATCTATACTTTTTATATGTTTTAGCTTGTTTATGGCAGGTTGTAGCAATAGTAGTACTGATAAGGCAGGAACAAGTGAAAAAAATTCGCAGACAGTCAATAATCTTCCACCTCAAAGCGATCTGAAAGACGCAGGCACTCAAAAGTTAATGGCTGTTGTTACAGACTATTATGAGCTGAAGGACGCTTTTGTAGTAAGTAAAGCAAATCAGGCCGATGTGGCAGCTAATAAGCTGGTAACAAGTACTGATAGTTTGAAATCATACTTACTGAATGACTCTTCCAACAAACAATCAATCAAACCATACCTGGACACGATAGCAGCTCAAAGTAGAAAAATAATTACTACGGCAGACTCCACCTGTGAAAAAAAGAGAGCTCCATTTGAGAAAATATCTAACGCGATGTTTGATATGCTAAAAAAAGTTGATTTAAAGAACGCAGGTGTGTATCGGGAACATTGTCCAATGGCTTTTAATGAAAAAGGGGCATATTGGCTGAGCAGCTATGCAGATATAAAAAATCCTTACCTGGGTAAAAAAATGATTGATTGTGGAGAAGTTACGGATTCGTTGAAATAAATTATTAATTGGCTAGATAGAATGGCATGGCTGTAAAAAATATCACTATTCGATATCTCTTTCTATTGTTATTATCTATAACCCCAACTATATCATTTGCACAAAAAAAGGTAACACTTAGTGGTTATGTTCACGATTCTGCAACGGGAGAAACCATGATCGGGGCTACCATTTTTATTAAAGAAGCAAATCAGGGAGCGCAAACTAATGCTTATGGTTTCTATTCTGTTACGGTCCCCGCAGGCGTATACACAGTTGTTTATTCTTATGTCGGGTATGTGAGTAAAGTGGAAACCATGCAACTGGTGGAAAGCAAAGCTTTTGATGCTGAATTGAGCAACTACACCATGTTGAAAGAGGTAGAAGTTACCTCTGTAAGAAAAGATGCAAATGTTAAGAATACAGAAATGGGCACGGTAACTCTTTCCATCAATAGGATAAAAACGCTGCCTGTTGTATTTGGAGAGGTAGATATACTAAAAGCGATTCAGTTATTGCCGGGTGTTCAAAATGCAGGAGAAGGTAATACAGGCTTTTATGTTCGGGGGGGAGGCCCTGACCAAAACCTCGTACTGCTGGATGAAGCAGTAGTCTATAATACAGGCCATCTGTTCGGCTTTTTTTCAGTCTTTAATTCTGATGCTATAAAAGACGTTACACTTATCAAAGGTGGTATGCCGGCTAATTATGGAGGCAGGTTATCTTCTGTATTAGATGTTTCTATGAAGGACGGGAATATGAAAGAATATCATGCCGAAGGAGGGATAGGCCTTATTTCTTCACGACTGACTGTCGAAGGGCCAATAGACAAAAACAAAGGCTCTTTCATGCTTTCAGGCAGACGTACCTATATAGATGTTATTGCAAAACCTTTTGCAAATGGTAAACTGAACGGCTCAGGGTATTTTTTTTATGATGCAAACCTAAAGGCTAATTATAAATTCAACGATAAAGACAGAGTGTTTCTCAGCGGCTATTTCGGACAGGACAAATTTAAATTTGCCAGCCAATCAGGCGATTTCCACGCAAACGTACCCTGGGGGAATACCACTGCTACCCTACGCTGGAACCATCAGTTCAATAATAAGCTGTTTGTAAACACTTCTTTGATATACAACGATTATAAATTTGCTTCAAACTTCGATCAGAATAATTTTGCTATCCAGATAGCTTCCGGCATAAAGGACTATAATGCAAAAAGTGATTTTGACTATTATACCAGTTTTAATCATCATTTTAAGGCTGGCGTAGCTTACACCTATCATACATTTGTTCCTAACCAGGTTTCGGGCAAAGCCGATACCACTATCCTAAGACCTGACGAGGCACTCATAAAATATGCGCACGAAGCTGGTGCATATATATTAGATGATTTTTCACTCACCAAGCGTTTGCGTGTAAATGCAGGGATTCGCTACTCATTGTTTGCACAGGTTGGCCCATATACAAAATATAATTACGATCCAACAGAAACTGTGAAATTAGACAGTAACCATTACGGTACAGGTGAAATAGTAAAAATGTATGGAGGTTTTGAGCCAAGGCTTAACCTAAGGTATGAATTGGATAGTAACTCTTCTGTAAAAGGCAGCATAGCAAAAACCAACCAATACATTCATCTCGTGACTATGAATGGCACTACATTACCAACGGATGTCTGGGTACCAAGCACTTACCTTGTTAAGCCGGAAATTGCTTGGCAATATTCGTTGGGCTACTTCCGTAATTTCCTCAATAATGAGCTGGAGACCTCGGTGGAGGTATACTATAAGACTCTTCAAAACCAAATAGAGTATAAGGATGGCTATGTGCCAAGTGTCACTCAAGACCCTGAGCTTTCCTATGTATTTGGTAAAGGAACTGCTTACGGTGCAGAATTTTTTGTCAATAAAACAGAAGGCAGATTCACTGGATGGCTCGGCTACACCTTATCATGGACCAACCGTCAATTTGCATTGTTGAATAATGGCCTTACATTTCCGGCCAAATACGATCAGCGTCATGATATATCATTGGTGGGTTCGTATGAGCTTAACAAGCAATGGACCTTATCATCCGTTTTTGTGTACGGTTCCGGCACAGCAATCACATTACCAACAGCTTATTACATAATAGGAGGTCTGGTAACACCGGAATACAGCAATATAAATGCCTACAGACTGCCCGCATATCATAGGCTCGATATATCAGCTATCTATACACCTCATCATAAACGGCAAAGACGTTGGCAGGGAAGCTGGGCATTTTCTATATACAATGTCTATGACAGGCACAACCCCTATTTCCTATTTGTAAATACACAAGGCTCTCTAAATAATGGAGTTGCAGTAAAAGTAGAGGAAGTATACCTCTTCCCTATACTGCCAAGTATTACCTATAATTTTAAATTTTAGTCTTTCGGTTAATAAATTCGCCTGTTCAGCAGCATCAATTCCTAACGATTGGTTAATGGCGTATAAAACTTTTATATAAAGCTTTGGCAGTATCATATTTGCACCCGATACCTATAGCGTACTATATTGTTTATTGACGTAGGTAATTACACAGTTCTCTCTTATCCTCTATATGTAACGTAAGAGCCCTTTCCAGGGCTCTTCAATTTTTATATTAATTCTGCTTGATTAATTCCTAAGGTTCCAGTTCAAGAAAAACAGGACAGTGATCGGAGTGTTTGATATCTGGATATATGGCTGCATTTCTTAGTGAGTTTCGCAATGGCTCAGATACAGTAATATAATCTATACGCCAGCCCTTGTTATTAGCACGTGCATTTCTGAACTGACTCCACCAACTATATTGATGTGGCTGTTGATTAAATACACGGAACGAATCAACGAATCCATTCTCAATAAATTTATCTAACCAGGCACGCTCTTCTGGCAAAAATCCTGATACAGTTTTATTTCTTACAGGATCATGAATATCTATTGGCTTATGACAAATATTATAATCACCACAGATAATCAAATTTGGCCTCGTCTTACTAAGTTCATAAACATATGTATAGAACTCATCCAGCCATTGATACTTATATGTTTGTCTCACCTCACCCATTGTACCGCTCGGGAAATAAGCATTGATTAATGTTACATCTCCAAAGTCAGCTCTTATAACTCTTCCCTCGGCATCGCTCTGCATAATGCCATTGCCATAATATACAGCATCAGGTTTTATTTTAGTGAATATAGCTACTCCACTATAACCCTTTTTCTCAGCGGAAAACCAATAAGTATGAAAGCCCAAAGCTTCTATTTCATCAAATGCCACATTCTCTTTCATTGCTTTGATCTCCTGCATACAAATTATATCCGCAGGGTCACTTTTTAGCCAATCTACAAACCCTTTGTTGATCGCGCTTCTTATTCCATTAACATTATAAGTGATAATACGCATAAAATAGTTTTTATTATAACTTATTTTGCACTGATATTTGTTGACTAAGGCTATCAGCCCAGTTAATTAATGTCTTCTTTTCCGCATCGCTTAGTATAGCATCTTTATGTATCCATAAATAGCTGTCAAGAGGCATACTACCATCAGTTACTTCCTTTCCTACATGCTTCAGTTTCTTCACTTGCTTAGCTACTGTATAGTTGCCAAATTCAGAAAAATTCAAATGATGTTTACCTCCGTTAATATGATTTCTTAACCACCATGCAACGGGTTGCATATTATTATACCATGGGTATCTGGTATTGTCGCTATGGCAATCATCACATGCTTTTTCCAAGATTGTGTTAACGCTATCCGGCACTTTGTAAAGCACCGAAATATCCTTGGAATTTACACTATGTGAAACATTCTTTGCCGGACGTATAAATTGCATCACGACCAAAACAAGTAACAATACCAGTAAAATTTTCTTTACCATAGCTTTTTGCCTGAAAGTAAATTAGTATTATTACTTCAATGTTTCTTCAAGCCATTTAAAAAACTCTCTTTGCCATGCTATAGCATTTTGGGCATGCAAGACCCAATGGTTTTCATTAGGCAGATACAGCAACTTACTTTTTATTCCTCTTAACTGCGCCGCCTGAAAGGCTTCCAGGCCTTGCTCCACGGGCACTCTATAATCTATACCTCCCTGCACTATCATTATTGGAGTGTTCCATTTATCCACATAGTTGCTGGGATTAAATTTCTCATAGCTTTTAGGCTGAGGGTTTTCCCAATAGGCTCCTCCTATATCCCAATTAGGGAACCACATTTCCTCTGTTGTTCCATACCAGCTTTTAAGGTCAAACAGTCCGTCATGCGCAATAAATGTTTTAAAACGATTATTATGTATGCCGGCAAGCATATACACGCTATAGCCACCATAGCTTGCTCCTACACATCCTAAACGATTCTTATCAACATAACTCTCATTCGACATATCATCAATAGCAGACAAATAGTCCTGCATCGGTTGACCTCCCCAATCTTTGCTTATCTCTTCATTCCATTTTACGCCCCACCCCGGCATTCCTCTACGGTTCGGTGCAACAACAATATATCCTTGTGCCGCCATAAGCTGGAAGTTCCAACGGAAACTGTAAAATTGACTCAATGCTGATTGAGGGCCGCCCTGGCAATAAAGTAGCGTTGGATATTTTTTTGTAGAATCAAAATCGGGAGGATAGATCACCCACACACCCATTTTCTTGCCATCAGTTGTTGTTACATACTTCATCACCGTTTTGCTCAATTTTATTGAACTATACACACCATCATTTTCATGTGTGAGCGCTCGCATATCGCCATTACTAGTGTTTACAGCAAATAATTCAGATGCGTGATTCATATCAGTGCGGGATACTACCAGTTCATTGCCCGCGTCGCCAACTATGCCGGTAACGTCAAATTTTCCGTCTGTAACCTGGCGGATCTCCAATTTACTTTTCTTAGAGACAAGTTTTGCAGGGATATTTACTTCAAACAATTGAACTGTCCCCCTCCATGGAGCAGTAAAAAATATTTTATTACCGTTATTGCTCCATTTAAACGACTCAACTGTTCCATCCCAATCATCAGTGACATTTATTTTCCATACCGTAGGATTACCAAGGTCCATTACATATAGGTCATTTTTATCAGATTCGTAGCCATCGTGAGCCATACCCGTCCATGCAATGCGTTTGCCATCATGGCTAAATTCAGGTTGTGTATCATAACCCATCATTCCTACTGTCCAGTTAACAGTATTTCCCGATTTTAAATCATAATAATACAGATCAGTATTAGTGCTTAAGGCGTATTCTTTACCAAATCTTTTCTTGCACACATATATAAGTCCTTTGCTATCCGGAGCCCATACAAGATCTTCAGGTCCCCCATCTGGTTTTTGCGGACAATCGTACGGCTCAGTCGGCATTATATCTGTAGCAGTTCCATTCTTTTTTATAGAGGCTATAAAAATGTGTGAGAATTTGCCATCTTCCCATGTATCCCAATGACGGTAATCAAGATCAGTATAAACTTTTGCTGTAGTTTTAGGAAGGTCAGGATAAATATCAGAACCCAACATAGGCTTTACAAGCACATCTTTTGAAAAAGCGACATATTTACCATTAGGAGATACCTTTACATTATCTGCATTTTCAAGACCATTGTACACTGCTTCCCATGTTCCTCCATTATTCGTGCTGCGGTATAACGTTTTATCATCAATCGCATACCATGCCTCTCTGTCTCTTTGAATAATATTTTTGCCTCCGGGCGTGCTCCATTCATATTTTCTACCATCTGCTATGCCTAATGTATAATGGTGAAGCGTACTCTTTTCTGTTTTTATATCATATTGCCTGGCAGAATAAAATAGCTGTTTCCCATCGTTCGAAATACCATCCGCACTGACACGTTTCAGACTCCACAATAGTTCTGGGGTCATATGTTCTTGTGCCCAACCACTGATAGTTGCAAATAATAAAAATGGAATAATTAATCGTTTCATAAAAAATTAATTAAATACAGAAATTATCTAAGTTGTGATTTTGTTCCATGAGTTGTCATTCCCGGCTTTTTACCATTATTTGTCTGCACAAAATCAACGGTATGTTCCCAACCGGCTTTTAATGGTATTGAGTTATTGTATGGTATTACTTCTTCAGGCTGTATCTTAGCGAACAGATCGCCGGTGTCCCATTTACCATTTTCATTTTTATCTACAATAATACGCATAGTATAATTATCAGGTTGCAAACGCGATAGATACACTATCGTATCCAGTATTGGTTTTGTATATACCGTATCCTTATCTCCCATTACCATCAGTAAATATTGCTTACCTACATATTTTACGGGAAGGTGTATTTCCAGTTTGCCATAATCTTCGTCTCTCTTAGTTCTGAATGTATAGCGCCATGGTAAGGCCTCTGTACCCGATGTATCCTTTACAAAACTTTTCAATAATCGTAATGTATACACCATATTTTCCTGCCATTGAGTATTTATAAGCAGTTCATTTCGCTGCGTATCCAGGTTGATGTTCGTCAATGCCTCTACGGTAATCCCAATACTATCGTATGTAAGTGTGATTCTTGATGAATTAACGCTGCCTATTTTTCTATTAAAAGTTACCCCAATTGGCTTTGTTAGTTCTTGTGTACGTCTTTTGATGTCCGAAGTATCTACATTGACGATATAGTTAAATGGTTCAGCCTTTGCGTTTTTACTTGTTTTTGTCTCGGGCTTGTTAAGTGCAGGCTTTTCACTTGTCTTTTTTATTTTGCTTGTATCGTTAATTACTTCAGGAAAGATCTTCAATAATATTGGTGATTGGATGCTATCTCCTGGCTGAACATTCTCACTGCGAAATCCTATCCACTCATTATTCCCGTCATATATCAAGTTGCCATTAGCATCTTTCAATCCATATATCCTAAACTTTTTTGCTGGCAATCCTTTAAATACAAAATGGCCATTAGCATCGGCTATTGCCACGTACAGAGGTTTCTCACGTACTATCGCACTATCTGGTCTGGAAGCACTATAAAGTACTACATATACCTTTCCTGTATCAGGCAGCCCTGTAGCAGCATTTAAAATGTCCCCACTTAACTGCAGAGAATCAAAATATTTTCCTGTGCTAAAAGTATAAGTGTAATTCCTGAATACATTTCCTTCATGAACATCTTGTATAGCTTTCCCAAAAGTGATACGATAAGTAGTATTTTCCTGTTCCAGTGTATCCGCGATCTTCACGATTATTCTTTTATTAATAGCAGTAACTATTGGAGCAACTGATAATATAGGTGAGATTTCAACCTCTGTAGATGGGTTACTTACATTTACATATTCATTAAAATGCATCTCTATCCTTTTTATTGTAGTGTCCAGTAGCGAATCAGGTGGAGATACCGATACCAACTTAGGAGGAGTAACATCTTTTTTACCTCCCGTCGGATGCATCACATTTGCACAACCGACGCCTATGAAAATTACCAGCAAAAACAGAAGTAAACGGACCGGAATATTATTCATTTGCGGCCAAAAATAACATTTAAGGCTTAATCAATTCAGTTTAACTCACAATTTAATAATTCTACGTAGTTTTGTTACGTACAAATCTGGCATTTTAAAATCTTTTATTATGTTATTCAGCATGCTCTTAATATTTAAATTCTTCTTTTTTGCACCTCATTCAGATGTCGATATTCCCAAAAGTATATATGATTTCAAAGTAGAATCACTGGATGGAAAAACAATAGATTTTTCTCAGTTCAAAGGGAAAAAAATACTTATTGTCAATACAGCATCTAAATGTGGATATACCCCGCAATACAAGGCACTGGAAGCTGTATATGAAAAGTACAAGGACAAATTGGTGATAGTAGGATTTCCTGAGAACAATTTTCTATTTCAGGAACCGGGTTCCAATCAGGAGATTTCAGCTTTTTGTCAAAAGAATTATGGGGTTACTTTTCCTATGGCTGCTAAAATATCAGTTAAGGGACGCAACATGGCGCCAATATATAAATGGCTTACAAATAAGGATTACAACGGTGTAGAAAATAGCTCAGTAAAATGGAATTTTCAAAAATACCTCGTAAATGAACAAGGGCAATTAGTAACACATTTTGATCCGGGGGTAACACCTGATGATCCCAAGATAATTGCAGCTATTGAGAAATAAATGCTTAAAAGTAAAATGGTCCGGTAATCCGGACCATTTTCATTAAAACCATCTAAACCAATAAAACCCTTTTTAACGACGATAACAACTGCCTCTATAGTAGTGAGGTCCATAATAACCTCTATAATGCGGACCATAATAACCTCTATAAACAGGAGCATAAGCATAAGGACGTGGATGATGATAATAGCCACCTCCATAATATCCATAGCCTCCACCTACTACAACAACTGGAGCAGGAACCCTTAATGCAACATGCGGAGCACACCACCCAACCCGTGCATGATAATAACCGCCTCCGTGCCAGCAACCTCTTCCCCATGCGTATGATTTATTACTTACTCCCACAAACAATAGCATAACTAATAATGCACCTACGATCTTGATTTTCATAAAACACTGTTTTTAAGATTAGCAATCATTCTATTAATTAGATGCAATTAACCTGCCAAAGTTTAACTCAAAAACAAAGAGCGCCTGTCTATAGGCGCTCTTTATTCTTAAAATTTTATTAAAATGAAGATTTATTTTTTTGTTTGCTGTGCTGGAGGCAAAGGTGTCAAAACCTGTCCGGAAGGAGCCTGGGGAACGGGGCGCTGCTGCAAAGGCTTTTGATGCACAGAGCTCACAGGTATACGAAGATTACGATCGAAATAATCCTTCTTTTGAGGTTGGGCTACAGCCTTTGATGCCGGCTGTTGATTATTAACCTTATTAGTCTGGATAGTAGCATCTTGTTTTTTAGTATTCTCAGTTTGTGCCATTGTATATTTACTAAAACCGACTAATGATAAAGACATCAATAATATAAACACACGTTTTCTCATAAATTTTTGTACAAATTTCTTTAACAGTAAAAATAAATAATCACCCGCTTACAACAAGGGTGATTATTTGTTTTTTATATAACTATTAACATCTATTTCATTTTATCACGGCCTCGGTGGCACTGGCGGGGGAGGCGGTGTTGGCGGTAAAGGGCGTGGCGGATGGGGAGGGCGTGGCGGATTAGGTAATACTACTGTCGTCCCACCATAATAATGATGGTGATGATAATAATGGTGATAATGATGGTAATAGTGAGGATGATGATAATGATGGTGATAATAATGATGGTGATGATATTGCGCGAATACGCTTGTGCTCGTTGTAGCCATCAATATAAATGCGACAATGTATTTGATTAGTTTTTTCATAGTGATTTAATTAAGCTATTAACAATACAACTAAACCACAATAAAACTGTGCCATTTAATAAACAAACTTAAAAGCTACGTCTTCTTACTTTCCAATTGGCAACATTATTATTTATTGTTGCTGTCCCATTTTTCTGGCCTTCTCCGTTTTCTTTATCCCAAAGTACGCTTCCTAACAAAGCGGCAACTTCATGTGCAGATGTATTTTGCTGCAACATGTATTCCGGTTTGTAATATTTCTCAATAAACTTGGTATCAAAGTTACCTGAACGAAAGGGCTCTGTTTGTATCGCCCATTTCCCAAATCCCAATGTTGTTTGTATACCTTGTATATAATATTCATCAATTGCGCGGGTCAATCGTTGTATTGCTTCATCACGCGTGGCTGCGTACGCTACTAACTTAGATATCAGGGAATCATAAAATACAGGAATCTCCTGGCCTTCTTCAAAACCATCATCCACACGTACTCCAGGCCCTTTGGCAGGTTGGTAAATTATAAGTTTACCCGTATCCGGTAGAAAGTTGTTCAATGGGTCTTCTGCACAGATGCGCAATTCGATGGCATGTCCTTTTATTTCCAGATCATCCTGCGTAAATGATAGTTTATTCCCTCTGGCTACATTTATTTGCTCTTTTACAAGGTCTATACCTGTTATCACTTCGGTAACACAATGCTCAACCTGTAAACGGGTGTTCATTTCCAGGAAATAAAAATTCAGATTTTCATCTACCAGGAATTCTACAGTACCCGCACCATGATATTTACATGCCCTAGCTACAGCCACCGCACATTCCCCCATTGCCTTCCTAATATCGGGAGTTAAACAACTGGATGGCGCTTCTTCTATCAGCTTCTGATGGCGTCGTTGTATAGAGCATTCACGCTCGAAAAGATATACATAGTTTCCATGCTGGTCGCCCATCAACTGTATCTCTATATGGCGCGGTGAGCCAACATATTTTTCAATGAACACATCATCATTTCCAAAGGCACTCAACGCTTCACTCTTTGCTGTTCTCATCTTCTCCTCAATTTCAGCATTGTTCTCTACCACACGCATCCCTTTACCTCCTCCGCCTGCTGATGCTTTAATAAGTATGGGGTACCCAATTTTATCAGCTATCGCTTTTGCTTCCGTTGCATCTTTTATGGGATCCTCAGTGCCTGGCACCATTGGCACATTAAACTTTTTTGCTGCCTGCTTTGCAGCGATCTTACTACCCATTATCTCTATAGAATAAGCGGACGGTCCGATAAAAATTAATCCCGCATCACTAACTGCCCTGGAGAATCCTGCATTTTCACTCAGGAAGCCATATCCCGGATGTATGGCATCAGCATTCATCTTTTTAGCAACCTCTATTATCTTATGCCCTAATAGATATGATTGAGAAGAAGGAGCAGGGCCAATACATACAGCCTCATCAGCATAACGCACAAAAGGCATATTTCTATCCGCTTCGGAAAATACTGCTACAGTTTTTATACCCATTTCTTTTGCCGTACGCATTACACGCATCGCAATTTCACCACGGTTGGCAACAAGTAGTTTTTGCATGGGGCTAAGATAAATTAAAAAATATCAACCCTGTGTTTTGTCTAATAAAAACATTTGCTATTTCTTTAATAAGAGCTTACTCCTTTATAATTTTATAGCTCTGCATATTACCATTGAAATATACTTGTAGAATATAAAGGCCATTACTGTAATTGTCTAAATCTATGGTATTATGAGTGGCATTCAAGCGTTTATTGGCATTTATGCGCTGCCCTAAACTATTTAGCAATGCTATTGACGCATCTTTATAATCCGGCAATAAAATATTTACAGTACCATTTGTTATAGTAGGATAAACCTGAATTGTGCTACTACTCTGCAAAATGTTTTTTATACCTGTACTACCTTTCAGTTTCACTATCCATCCATCATACCCTCCGTGATTGCCTGTCACATCTCCATCGGTTGAGTTTGTATATCCTGCTATTATAAAACCACCATCTGTTGTTTGTCTGATACATTGACCCACATTATTATTACTTCCACCTAATAATTTATTCCATATTATATGTCCTGTGCTATCATAGCTTTTTACATACACTTTATCTGTAGAACTTGATGCTGAATTACCTTGCCCGCACACTACGTAGCCGTTTATAGTTTGCCTGACAGATGATAATACACTTCCGCTTAAACTATCTGAAGCCTGCCAGATAAAACTTCCTGTTGGATCAATGAGTTTAATATTTGCATTTGTACTATTCCATCCAGCAAATACATAATTACCATCACGCGTCAATGCAACATCATTTATACCTGCATCTTCGTCTTTCACGTAGATCTCGTCGCCATTTACATTCAGTTTTCCCAACACACCATAAGTTGTAATATCATAATTATAAAAGCCTGTAAAAATATAGCCATCACTAGTTTCCTTAATAGATGTTGCCTGACCACCATCATACATGAAATTCCAGAAAATATTGCCTGCACTGTCAAATTTCCTCACAAGGATTTCATCAGTAGCTGTTAGGGTATCTCCACAAGCCACATAAACACCGTCTTTGGATTGTATGACGTCAAAACCTCTGATATCAACCGCCCACACTACATTACCGTTTGCATCTACTTTCATGGTTTTGTCACCAATTGCAACATACCCTCCATCAGTTGTTTGCCTTACATTCCTTATTTTACCCAGAGAGTCTGACCAATAAGTTTTTTCCCAATCTATACTACCGTCTGCATGTAATTTCATCAGCCATGCTCCTTTTATGCCTTTGTTACCGCTGAGATCTCCATCAACTGATAATGTTGAACCGGCAACAATAAAACCTCCGTCTTTTGTTTGTTCTACACAATAAATCCTGTCTTCTTTACTGCCACCCAGACATTTCTGCCATTCAATATCAGGTGATTGCGCCAACAACGAATTACATGAAAAAGAGAAAAAAATGATCAGCACATGAAAAAGAGAAAAAATTCTGTTCATAGGTTATTAAAATTATCAAATGTTATTGCAAATATATATTATCGTATTAAAGCGATATCACCTTTTATCAAAAGCTCTTCACCCTCCTGTGAGTGTCCTTTCACAAAATAGTAATAAGATCCTATTTCGCACGGCACTCCTTTAAACCTGCCATCCCATCCCTGCATATAGGTCTTGGTCGTAAATATTTCTTGTCCCCACCTATTATAGATATGAAAACTTTCGAAGACAAAATCGCAAGCAATTATAGGATAAACAAGGTCATTTTTCCCATCTCCATTGGGGGTAAACGCACTTGGCATAAATACATTAGGCTGCTTATCCGCATCTACTATTATACTCCCTTTCGAACTACATCCATTTGCACCAATGCCGGTAACATAAAAAGTTGTTGTGTTTTGAGGTGATACTATCGGTTGCGAAGATGCGCTGTCATCACAATATTTAGCTGGTTGCCAACTATAATTTATAGCTCCAGTCGCAAATAACTGTACAGTTTTGTTAGTGCAGGATATTATTTGCCCATTGCTATTCAATATTAATGTAGGGCCAGGTAATATTTTGACTTGCAAAGAGTCTTTACCTACACAACCACCGTTATCAGTACCAGTAACTATATAGGTAGTAGTAACAGATGCGGTAGATATGGGATCTGCACTATTGGGATCACTGAGGCTGTATGGAGGCAACCATGAATAAGTAGCAGCGCCGTATGCATGCAATTGAGCAGTGGTCCCCTGACAAATTGTAGTATCGCCTGAAGTAGTTATGGGAATAGGATGGACTAAATTAATAGTTGTGTTGGCTGTATCAGCACATCCTTGTTTATTCGACACTATTAAGGACACTGTATAATTCCCGGTATTGGAATATTGATGTGTTGTATTGTAGTTAGTATCAGTGGCACCATCTCCAAAACTCCACAAATATGACGATGCAGTATCTCCGTTTATATGAACTGCATCAAACATTGCCTTAATACAATTTATAGCAGAGTCCGCAATAGTATAATTTATATTGTTGGACAATGATACAGTAGTTGCAAAACTATCGGTACATCCGTTTTTGTTAGTCGCAACAAGCGATACGGGATAGGTGCCACTATTATTATAATTATGCGTAACAGGATTACCTGTACCAGTAGTGCTATCTCCAAAATTCCATGTAAAGCTCACTGCATTCTCGCTACTTAACGAGTTTGCGGTAAACAGTAAGCGACGACACTTGACTATAGAATCGTAGATACTATAATTCATTGCAGCTGGTTTTATAGTAACAGAAGTATCGAGCGTATCAGGGCATCCCTGGCTATTGAGAAGAAGTAAGATTACGGGATAGGTACCAGTATCAGAATAATTATAATTGGTGGGATTACCTATACCCGAAGAACCATCACCAAAGTTCCAGGTATACTTACTGGCTAAGTCTCCACTAATACGTGATGCCGAGAATTGCACAGCAGTACAATTGTATATAGAATCTTTAATTGCATACTTCATGGGCAATACATTAATCTTTACTGTATCATACAAAGTATCTGCATAGCCTACAGAATCCATTGTTGCAAGGGTTACATAGTATGTGCCATTAGCAGCATAAGTATGTGTAACTGCAATACCGGTATCAGTGCTGCCATCTCCAAAACTCCATTTATAGCTTAGCCTAAAGCTGCTGTTAGTGCTATCTTTAAAATAAGCTGTATAGCATTTTATTGAATCTTTTATGGATTGAAAATACACGCAAGGTGTAAATGCAACATCAGCTATCATGAAATCATTACCAAACCATGATTTATTCGTGTCTGTTATTCTTATCGTTATCATGTTTGTATCAGCAACCCAGCAAGCACTGTTAAAATGCCATATCCCTGCCGAATCTCCATTAGTCGTATAGGAAGATATTGTATCATTGTTGATAAGTATATCCAGAGTCGGTTGTGCTGATATATAAACCCCGGAGTCGATTGTGTTACAATAATAGTTGAAGTTATATTTAATACCTTTTATTACTGGGATATTTACATACCGTAAAACATCGTATGGCAACTTTGCAAAATTTGGATAAGGGGGTGAAGAGCTTTTAACTGCAGCACCATCATAAATAAGGAAATGCCCCTTGCCGCCAGGCCCCGGAATACTTCCAAAACTGGTCCATATATGGTAACCAGCACTATAAACTGAATCTACATTTCTTGTCCAATAAATCTTTCCATATCCATAATCAAATGTATCACTATAATCGGTTTGAAAACCGACGCTAGAATCTAATGTGTTAGGATCGGAGAAATCGCCATTTACTATTAAAGTTTTACCAGGCCAGCTACAGGTGCAGCTTTGGGCAAATGTTTTAGAAAATATAAGGGTGCTAAGTATAATTATTACATATTTAGCTATTAGGGTCTTCTTCAATGTATTAGATTTACAGACTGCAAGATATTAATATTTATTCCTCGTTCATTATCAATTTTATACTATTAGTCAATGTACTAAAACCGTCGCTGCCATTGTTGCTGGCGTAATTGTAATTGCGTCTGCTGGCGTTGCAATAATTGCTGTTGCTGCTGCAAGAGCTGCAAATGCCCTGGGGGTGAGGGCGGTTGTTTTGTTTCTTCCTGTTTTTGCTGTTGTACTTGTTGCTGAAGGATGTTGCTTTGCTTTTCCAGGCTTTCTTTTGTTCGTGTAAAGCTTGGAGATGATGCAATAGCCGGCGCTGCAGAAGCTTTACCTGGTTGTGTGCCTATTTGAGCAATTAATTCTTTTGACTGATTTATTGTTTGCAGGCTATTCTTGTTTATTGTTGCCATTACTGCAATTTGTGATTTTAATGAGTCCACTGTTTTTGTATG
>DATNFP010000029.1:0-28939 GCA_035606335.1 Flavipsychrobacter sp.
TTATAATGTCTTTGAGGGATATTAAGCAACAAACCACACAAGGCGAGAACATCGAAATGATGATGAACTTTATAACCTATGTCAATAAAACAGATCACGATTTTGCAAAGCAAATAGTAGATTTTGCTGGTGAATATCTGAAGGGCAAATCAGTAATAGGTTTCCAGCCTTATCAAATAGAATGTGATGCCATATCTCCCTACAATGATGAAGACAGGAAAAACCCGCAATCAACCGGAACTTTTACGCTCAAATCACGCAACAAACCCGAAACAGATCCGCAATCAACCGGTAATGAATCGGAAACACCAGAAATTAAGTAAAATCATATAACCATCATCAGGCAAGCGTTTCAGATTAAACGTTGACTAAAAAATTAAATTATAAAAAATCGGAAAGACAAAAAATCATACAAAAACAAAAGCCACCTATTGGTGGCTTCTATAAAATATTGAAAATGTACTTACGAAATTTTTTCTACCTGCATGTAGTTCAGTTCTACGGGCGTTGCGCGGCCAAATATCTTTACTACTACTTTCAGTTTCTTCTTTTCTTCATTCACCTCTTCAACAGTGCCATTAAAATCATTAAATGGTCCGTCTATGATCTTGATAGTTTCACCAATAATATATGGCTCGGCAAATCCAACACCTTGCTCGCTTACTTCATCCATCTTACCAAACATCTTATTCACTTCAGATTTGCGAAGGGCAGTAGGATGGTCTTTACCAAGAAAATGTATCACGCCTGTAACGTTCTTTATGGTCTGGATCATGTCGTCAGTCAGCTTTCCATCAGCAGCTTCCAGCATCAGGTATCCAGGGAAAAGTATCTTTTCGCGCAAAACCTTTTTTCCGCTTTGTACTTTAAACACCTTTTCCACAGGGCACAAAACCTGGAATATAGCCTCAGACCAGCCATTTATCTTCACTTCTTTATCCAGGTACTCCTTCACCTTCTTTTCCTTACCGCTGATAACGCGGAGTACATACCATTTAGTTTCCTGATTCGTCGTGGTTTCACTCATTGTTTATCCTTTTACTTACCACCCAATAAATTATAAATCATTGTCAATACATTTTCAGATACGTAGTCCATACCAAAAATGACCAATGTTACTATAGTAAGTGAAACAAGTACTATGATCGTAGTTTGTTGCAGTTCATCCCATGATGGCCAGGTCACTTTGTGCACCAGTTCATCATAAGCCTCCTGTATATAATTACCGAATTTGCTCATAAAAAAAATTCTTAACCAAGGAGTTTCCAGCACCTTGATTGATTAATGTGGGTTTCAAATATAAAGACTATTGACTAATAAACCAATTAGTTACCGGTCAATCCTTTATTTAGCACGGGCACGTGGATTCGAACCACGATCGAAGGTTTTGGAGACCTCTATTCTGCCGTTGAACTATGCCCGTGTACTTACTAATAAGAACTTAAAGAAAAAGTGACCATTAGTCGTTAGCAAATGGCGAAGTTACCAAAAACTTCAGACTAATGGCCACTGTTATTCAGTAGGCAGAGCGATAGCTAACATTAATATCAGCTATTACTTAGCTGCAACTATTTCAGAATTTCAGTTACCTGTCCGGCACCTACTGTACGGCCACCTTCGCGGATAGCGAATTTAAGACCTTTTTCCATCGCGATTGGAGCGATCAATTTTACAGTAAGGTTCACGTTATCACCAGGCATTACCATTTCAACACCACCTGGCAATTCGCATTCTCCGGTTACGTCTGTAGTACGGAAATAGAATTGAGGACGGTATTTGTTAAAGAATGGAGTATGACGTCCACCTTCTTCTTTGCTCAGTACATAAACTTCACCTTTGAAGTCTGTATGTGGAGTGATGCTCTTAGGAGCACAGATAACCATACCACGACGGATATCTTTCTTTTCAATACCACGTAACAGCAAACCAGCGTTATCACCAGCCTGACCTTCATCCAACAGTTTTTTGAACATTTCTACACCTGTAACTGTAGAGTTTTGAGCTTCTTCGTGGAAACCAACGATCTCAACGTTTTCACCCACTTTAACCTTACCACGTTCAATACGACCTGTAGCAACAGTACCACGACCTGTGATAGTGAATACATCTTCTACAGACATAAGGAATGGCTGATCAACCGGGCGAGGAGGAAGAGGAATGTAAGAATCTACTGCATCCATCAGATCTTCTACAGCTTTTACCCATTTAGCATCTCCAGCTAATGCGCCTGTAGCAGAACCTTTGATGATTGGTGTGTTATCACCATCATATTCATATTTGCTTAATAGTTCACGGATTTCCATTTCAACCAGTTCGAGGATTTCTTCATCATCCACAAGGTCTACTTTGTTCATGAACACCACGATACGGGGAACGCCTACCTGGCGAGCCAACAGGATGTGCTCTTTAGTTTGTGGCATTGGACCATCGGTAGCAGCTACCACCAATATAGCACCGTCCATCTGAGCAGCACCGGTAATCATGTTCTTCACATAGTCAGCGTGACCTGGACAGTCTACGTGAGCATAGTGACGATTAGCCGTCTGATACTCCACGTGAGCTGTGTTGATGGTGATACCACGTTCCTTTTCTTCAGGAGCCGCATCAATTTCATCATATCCTTTTTTTTCTGCCCAACCTTTCTGTGCAAGAATAGATGTAATTGCTGCAGTTAAAGTAGTTTTACCATGGTCCACGTGGCCAATGGTACCAATGTTTACGTGGGGTTTTTCCCGCTTAAAGGTCTCTTTTGCCATTGTTATTGTTTTTTAAGAGATTTATTTAATTGTTGTTTTATATTATCGCCTTATTGGCTATGTATTACACTAACTACTTTCTTATCCAAGTCTATATTAACTTCTCCGGCCTTATGCAAAATATTATTTTACATTATCTGAGCTGTTGAGCAGGATTGAACTGCCGACCTCTTCCTTACCAAGGAAGTGCTCTACCACTGAGCTACAACAGCTTATATACCGCATTTAGAAAATGCTGCCTTATCCATCGCACTCCAACTCAACCCTTTAAAGAACTACTTGTATCAATACTTAAAGTTTCCAGGGCACACCTCATTTGCCCGAGAAACTGATTTATCAATGAGCGGGAGACGAGGCTCGAACCCGCGACCTACAGCTTGGAAGGCTGTCGCTCTACCAACTGAGCTACTCCCGCTTACTTACGTTATCAGCAGATAATATAAAAAACAGTAGTGATACTGCTTTTGTACTAAAAACTGAAAGTGGGCAGAGAAGGATTCGAACCTCCGAAGTCGTAAGACAGCAGATTTACAGTCTGCCCCCGTTGGCCGCTTGGGTATCTGCCCGCACTAAAATCAGGAAGAAAAAAACAATTTATCCTTCAGATTTTAATTCGGAGCCACTTGCCGGAATCGAACCAGCGACCTACTGATTACAAATCAGTTGCTCTACCAGCTGAGCTAAAGTGGCTTTTATTGATTTAAAAGAGCTTCCCCCATTTCAATGGGATTGCAAAAGTAGGCAACAAAATCGTTTTTACAAATTATTTTTAACGCTATTTCATGCGGAATAAAAAGCAGACGGCACCTGATAATATGCAATAAAAAAGCGGCCCATGAAGCCGCTTTTTTATCTATAACTGCTTTTGATTATTTAACTGATGAAATACGTGTCATCTGGAAACTAAAAGTATCGTTGCCGTAGCTTGCAGACACCAGATTTTGTCTATAATAAGTACCTGTAATGGAATTGCCATCTGAAGATATTGTACCATTACCACCAACAACGATTAACTGGCTGCCATCTATATACTGGTATTGAGCCAAAGCAAAACCGGTAGTAGTGCTATCCACTACACAACTAATACCGCTGAAAGCTGGATTGTTTAGCAGGCTGTCTATAAAGAAAGCAGTAGGAGTGGAAGCTTGAGTTATAGAAATCATATAAGAAGAATCCTTTGCATGCGCAACGTCCTGCGATATAAGTTTTTCACTCACATTCCATGAACCTGCAAACTTTGAAGTCCACTCGATTTCACAATAAGTACCCTGGTATCCTTTAATGCATTTGCAAACAGCATTGGTGCAAACACCGCCATTCTGGCAATTTACATCTTCACAGGTTATAGCATTAGGTTTGGCTGTTTTTTTACAGGAAACATAGGCAACTGAAAAAAGACAAAAAACCGTTACTAACGCAGTAAATAAAATATTAGAGTAAGCATTTTTCATAAAGTAAATATAGTAAAGGTTTTAAATTTTTTATAAAAAAAGGATTTTTACAATTGTTTCAATTCACTTATTAATTCTTGTAATACCTTCTTGGCATCTCCAAAGAGCATAGATGTCTTTGGCTTGAAAAAAAGTTCGTTGTCAATACCCGCATATCCGGGTTTCATACTGCGTTTATTTACAATTATATGCTCTGCTTTTTCTACTTCCAGTATCGGCATCCCATATATAGGACTTGATGGGTCATCTTTTGCAGCCGGGTTTACTACATCGTTGGCGCCTAACACAAGTACCACATTTGTTTCTCCCATCCGGTCATTTGCATCTTCCATTTCAAGCAATTTTTCATAAGGCACATCTGCTTCTGCCAGTAGCACATTCATGTGGCCGGGCATGCGGCCTGCTACGGGATGTATACCATAACGCACTTCAACACCTTTATCTTCAAGCACTTTTTCCAATTCATGACATGCATGTTGTGCCTGCGCCACAGCTAACCCGTACCCCGGGATGATCATTACTTTTTGCGCATAAGCCATCAACACAGCAGTGTCATTGATAGAAATTTCTTTGTAATTGCCCTGCTCTTTTGATGCCGTAACCCCTCCTGCCTTTTGTCCACCAAATGAGCCAAGCAGCACATTTTTTAATGAGCGGTTCATCGCCTTGCACATCAATATTGTTAATATGGTACCCGCAGACCCTACTAATATACCACCGGTAAGCATAACAGGGTTATCATACAGGAAACCACCAAATGCAGCAGCAACACCGGTGAAGGAATTAAGTAAAGAAATAACAACCGGCATATCCGCACCCCCAATCGGCATTACGAATAGCACCCCATATAAAGCTGCAAGTACGAGAATACCATAGAAGATATATGGAGCTGTAGTAAAGCCTCCAATCAGCAAAATGGCAAGCAATGCGATACCACCAAGCAATAGGAAATTAATTATCTGGCCCCCGGGGATTGTATGATCTTTTATGCTGCCATTCAGTTTTCCCCAGGCTATAACGCTACCGGCAAACGATACTGTACCAATGGTCATTCCAAGAACAATTACAATAAGCATCGCTGTTGGCGGGGCATCAATACGATGGTATTCTACCACTGAAATAAGCATGGCGCAAGCGCCACCCATACCATTAAACATGCTTACCATTTCAGGCATAGCAGTCATTTTCACTTTTTTTGCAACCAGCGTGCCTATAATGCCTCCTATTATTAATCCACCAAAGATCCAGGCGTAATTATGCAAATGTTCTCCATCAGGATCTGTCCATAAAAAAATGGTTGCTATTATTGCTATAGTCATCCCTCCTGCTGCTATAAGATTACCTTTACGAGCAGTATCAGGATGAGACAGCATCTTAAGGCCAATGATAAAAGTAACTGAGCCTATCAGGTAGCAAAGTAAGAGTATGGCGTTCTCCATTATATCAGTTATAAATAGATAAGTTGATTACTTTTTTCTTTTCTTGCTAAACATCTCAAGCATACGGTCTGTAACTACAAAACCACCCACTACATTTAATGTACCAAGCACCACAGCCAGGAAACCCAACGTAAGCGCCAGGAAATCATTTTCAGGCGCTTCACCCATTACTATGATGGCACCAATGATAACAACGCCATGAATGGCATTGGCACCGCTCATCAATGGAGTATGCAATACTGAAGGCACGCGGGAAATAACTTCTATACCTAAAAAGATAGATAGTATTACAATAGTCAGCAGCCGGTAAGTAGCCGGATCAGTAAAAAGATATACGAAGTAGCCCATAATGATGATTAAGCATTGTTTTTTTGTAAAGGGAGCAAAGATTGCACGCGGTCGTTCACTATTTTACCGTCATTGACGATACAAGTGCCTTTCACGATATCATCTTCGAAATTCAGGTTTAACTTCCCTTCTTTATCCACAATCAGTTTCAGAAAATTGAGAACGTTTTTACTATACAATTTACTGGCATCGGAGGATAAAGCAGTAGGCAATGCAGAGTTGCCGATAATAGCCACACCATTGTGCATAACCGTTTGATCATCTTTTGTAAGCTCTGTATTGCCTCCCGTTACTGATGCAATATCCACAATTACCGAACCCGCACGCATGTCTTCCAACATAGCCTGTGTGATCAATATGGGAGCCTTTTTGCCGGGTATTTGCGCTGTGGTAATAACAATATCTGATTTACGGATATGCTCATGTATTTTTTCACGCTGGCGTTGCTGGAAATCTTCATTTTGTTCCACAGCGTAGCCACCTGCCTTTGACACATCGGCGGCTCCCTCTACTTCTATAAATTTAGCACCGAGGCTCATTACTTCTTCTTTAACGGCCGGTCGCGTGTCAAACACCTCTACTACCGCACCTAATCTGCGTGCTGTAGCAATTGCCTGCAAGCCTGCCACACCGGCACCAAGTATCAAAACTTTAGCAGGTGCAATGCTTCCCGCTGCTGTCATAAACATTGGAAAATATCTGCTGTATTGCATAGCGGCAAGAAGAACAGCTTTATATCCGGCTATATTAGCCTGAGAGCTTAACACATCCATAGATTGTGCACGCGTAGTACGCGGAATGGTGTCCATGCTAAATGCAACATATCCCTTCTCAGCCCATTGCTGCATAAGCTCAGGATGAAAAAGAGGCTGGTATATTCCTAATAATATGGTACCCGATTTAGTCACATTGGTAATACGTTCGGCATGGATTGCCAATACTAGATCAGCGCTACTAAGTATGGTCGTTGCATCTTTTATATTAGCACCGGCATCAGTATACGACTTATCATTAAAGAAAGCAGAAGCTCCTGCATCGTGCTCTACCCATATTGTCAGATTCATTTTAACCAGAGCAGTTACTACTTCAGGAGTAAGAGATACACGTGTTTCAGGAGATTGCTCTTTCAGTACGCCTATGATCATAGAAAGATTAGCACCATTTAAGGTAGGGGAAAAGTAAATGTTTTCCACGTGATGAGCAAGAAAAGTGAAATTTTAAATAAAAATTTAAAATGTAAACCTTCTGAAAGTATCAGCCCAACCGCGATATAGGTATTCGTACATTTGTAAAGCTTTTAAAAAGATTGCCACTTATTTAATATATGCATTACGTATCTGTCGAAGGGATTAGCAAATCGTTTGGAATAAAACCTTTATTTGAAAATATTTCATTTCATATTAGTGAAGGAGATAAAATAGCTCTTGTAGCCAAAAATGGCACCGGGAAATCTACACTATTAAAGATATTGGCCAGTAAAGAGCAGTCCGATAATGGCACTGTATGGATAAACAAGGATGTAACTGTGGCTCTTTTTGAACAGGATCCAAAGTTTGATGAAGAACTTTCCGTACTTGATAATATTTTTCATTATAAACATCCCGTAGCGGAAGCGCTGCGCGAGTATGAACGGATACTGAATGCTGAAGAAAAAAATACAGATGATCTATCACAGGCACTTGGCAGGATAGATGAATTGGGCGCCTGGGATTTTGAGGCCAAGGTAAAGCAAATACTTGGCAAGCTAAACATTCATCAACTCGATCAGCAAGTAAAAACATTATCGGGTGGGCAAAGAAAACGTGTTGCGCTGGCGCAGGTGCTTATTGATATAGGCTTTGAGCATAAGCATGTTTTGCTGATCATGGACGAACCCACCAACCACCTGGATGTAACTATGGTAGAATGGCTGGAGCATTATCTGAACCAGGAAAATGTAACGTTGCTAATGGTAACGCATGACAGATATTTTCTGGATGCAGTATGTGATGAAATATGGGAAATAGACGGCGGCGATCTCTACACCTATATCGGCGATTATGAAAATTACCTGGAAAAGAAGGCCGCAAGGATTGAAAACACACAAGCCAATATCGACAAAGCCCGCAACCAATACCGGAAAGAGCTGGAATGGATGCGAAAGCAGCCAAAAGCCCGCACTACAAAGGCGAGAAGCCGTATAGATGCATTCTATGAGATAGAAACAAAAGCGAAGCAGCGCATAGAAGACAACAAAGTAGAGCTGCAAATGAAAATGAACAGACTGGGCGGGAAAGTGGCAGAGCTGAAAAAAGTATATAAAAGCTATGGTGATAAGGTGATATTACGTGGTTTTGACTACACTTTTAAAAAAGGGGAACGAATAGGAGTAGTTGGTAAAAATGGTGCAGGTAAATCTACCTTTCTGCAAATACTGCAAGGTCACGAAAATGCGGATAGCGGCAAGATCAATATCGGCGAGACAGTAATATTTGGGAATTTTTCGCAACAGGGATTAGAAATAAAGGAGGATATGCGTGTAATAGAATTTGTAAAAGATATTGCTGAGAGCTTCCCATTGGCCGGTGGCGGATCTTTGAGCGCATCGCAATTTCTAAACCTTTTTCTTTTCCCACCCGAACAACAATATACTTATCTCTCCAGGTTAAGCGGCGGTGAAAAAAAGAGGTTACAATTATTGTCTATACTTTTCAGAAACCCCAATTTCCTAATACTGGATGAGCCAACTAATGATCTTGACCTGCCCACCTTATCTGTATTAGAAAATTTCTTAAGTGATTTCCAGGGGTGCATGCTTATCGTTTCACACGACAGATATTTTATGGACCGGCTGGTAGACCACCTTTTTGTATTTGAAGGCGACGGCATTGTACGCGATTTCCCCGGCAACTACTCAGATTACAGGACCTGGCAGCGCGAAGAGGAAAGAATACAACTGGTACAACGCGAAAATGAGGCAAAACTCCAAAGCATAACAAGTGATAATAATGTTCCCATTAAGGAGAAGAAAAAGCTATCCTTTAAAGAAAAAAGAGAATTTGAACTACTTGAAAAAGAAATAGCCTCTCTAGAGCAGGAAAAAATAACTATTACCGAACAGATGGGTAATGGTCAGCTATCCTATGAACAAGTGCAAAAATTAAGCGCGCGCATTACCGAGGTCACAGCATTGCTTGAGGAGAAAGAACTAAGATGGCTGGAGCTAAGCGAATATGCCTGATATAAAAAGTAATAGAAATTAGAAAAACTATAGATGACAGTTTTCTAATTTCTATTCTTACATGTAAAAATATTAAACCAGTTCTTCTTCCTTTTCGTCGGTTTCAACCAGATATGGCTGCCCCTCTCCTACTATCTGTAGCGCAAGGCTCTTAATAGACGGGAATAATAATTGGTAAATATTCTTTTTACTGGCTGGTACATCTGCTTCCTGCATGGCAAGGATATAGATCATTGATTCAGGAATATCGAGGGCTGCACAAATTTTCGAGATTGTTTTCTGGCTTGGGCGTTTTATACCAGTTTCAATCTGTGACAGGGACGTTTGTGAGATGCCGCATTTTTCGGCTAATTCGTATTGGGTGATTTTCAGCTGTCTTCTGATCGTCTTAATTGATTTTCCAATGTTCATAAACTATAATATCTAGGGTTGAAGATCACGGGTTAATTATTATGTGACAAAGTTATATTATTAGACGTATCTCAACGTTAAAAGGTTTGTAATTTGCTAAAATTTAATCGAAAATTATACGTAGAACAGTCTTTAATAACTGAATCCATATAACTAAAAGAATAAAATTATTATTCATTTAACATTCACGTTCAGCTTAATGCCTCTAAATATTAATTTTACCAAATGTCAGCTAGTTTCTCCAGGCGAATATCATTTGACGGCAAAAATGCCTTGGCTGTTATAATACCTGAATTAAGAAAGGACGGTATGTATTATGAGGTAAACATAAAAGGATATCCACGCTTTTATATGACATGGTCTCCTCTCGACCGTTATGATGTAGTACCTTTTGAAGGGCAAAAGCTTCCTTATAATCTTATTTTAGCAGTGAGCGATGTGATAGAACAAAGAAAAAAGGGTCAATAATTATTTAAAGTGATTTGTCTTATCCGATATCCGGTTCCATATAAGTTTTCCACTTCTATGGTTGGGTCATCTTTTAAAAGCTTTCTGATACGGGTAATATATACATCCATGCTTTTGGCCGTAAAATAGTCGTCATTGCCCCAAACTTTTTTTAATATCTCACTGCGGTTCACATAGCTGCCATTGTGTTGTAATAGCATGTACATCAGTCCTGCCTCTCTCTGGCTTAGTTTTCGTTGCTGGCCATTAATTGATAATATCCTAACGGCAGGATATAATGTGATAGTGCCAATACTTATTGCATCTTCTTCAATGTTTTTAGGCACAGTATCTGCTCTGCGGAGAGCAACAAGTATGCGATAATACAATTCTTTAAAGCTAAATGGCTTGGTGATGTAATCATCGGCCCCTGTTTCAAACCCCTTTACTTTATCTTTTTCCTGTGTGCGTGCTGTAAGAAAGATAAAAGGTGTGTTCGATACTTTGCGCAATCTTTCAGCAAGATAAAAACCATCTATTTCCGGTAGCATTACATCAAATATGCACAAGTCATATTGCTTTTCCATAATGCAACGCAGCCCTTCCCTCCCATTCTTTGCAAGGGACACCTCAAATCCCTTTGTTTTGAGGTTTTCGACTATTAAATAGCCAAGGTTTATATCATCTTCCACCACTAATATATTCAATGCTTTACGCGTTTGTTCCATACTCACCGGTTTTGGGTAAATAAATAATGAATGTTGTCCCGTGTCCTACTTTGCTATGTACTTCTATTTTGCCATTATGTGCATCTACTATTCCTTTTACATAGCTTAGCCCCAGACCAAAACCTTTAGTATTATGCACATCGCCCTCATGCGCACGATAAAACTTTTCAAAAATGTGTTTTTGAACTTCCGAAGTCATTCCCTGCCCATTATCTGCTACCGATAAGATAACATAATTATCCCGTTTTCCCAACTGGATAGAAATTTCAGGGGGACCATTGCGATATTTAATTGCGTTATCCAATAGATTACATACACAGTTAACGAGGTGTGTTTCATCACCGAATATGGTAGCACTATCAACGTGAGAATACCCGATCTTACCACCTAATTGTTCACATTGCAACTGGTATGCAGAGACTACAGTATTAATAACGGGAACAAGATCTATATTTTCTTTATGGAGCTGAAAAGTTCCTTTCTCCATTGTGGCTACATGCAGTGCGCGTTCTATATTGTCACGCAGCCTCCCGGATTCGGCTGAAATAATACTCATTACTCTGTGTACTTTGGGATTGGTAGCCAACCCATTCTCCTGCAGGGTTTCGATAGCTAATGAAATATTGGCCATTGGGGTATTGAATTCGTGCGTGAGATTATGTATGAAATCCGATTTCATTTCAGAAAGGCGTGTCTGGCGTATATATATCCTAACAAAGGCGTAAAAAGAAAAAGTAAGCAGCAATATGATACCGATAGATAGTAATAACCAGAAATTTAATTTGCTGTTACCTGGCTTATGAGTAAAAATCAATGTGAGCCTGTAAGGTTTGATAAATCTATTATCCGTAAATAACAACAAGCTATAAGGCGAATTAAGAAGCAAAGTGCTATCATGAATTCGTTTTGCAAACGAGATCTTATTGTTACCCTTTAAAATAAAAGCAAAACCATAATTAGTGTCTATATTTTCAGATTTAAGGCTTGCTTTTATAAGTGAATCAACTATTCCCATCCTGAATACGGAGTCTATGGGGCGATCACTTGCCATAATATCGACAAATTTTTTGCCGGTTAGTTTTTCATAGAATGCTTTTCGTTCATTATAATAATTAACTGTATCAGTAATTGCAGCTTCAAATTTTAATTGCATGTCTGCCATGAGAGGAAACTCATCCAAAAGAATTCCTTCTTTGTGCGCTGAACCATCAGAAAAATAATTGCCATCATAATACAAATTCAAAATCTCCGGTTTGCCAGTTAGCTGGGTTCCATCCCACTTTTGCTTTGCTACATAAAATGCTTCACCTGGATTAATGTAAGCTTTGCCATACAATACGAAGCAATAGTTGGAGTTGCGCATCTGTTCTTCTACACGCTCTAAAGCTTTGGTGACATGCAGCTGTGTTTCCCGCTTTTCTAATCCTGAAGCATCCCTCAGCCAGATGATCTGAATGACAATAAGCATGATAAGCAAAAGGCTTATACCTGCCATCCAGCCATATATTTTCTTTATCTGCATTAACACAAATTTCCGTTATAAAATTTTATAGTCATACTGTATTTCAAGCCATTAAGTATGTTTTAAGTATTGTTAAGCAGTCATTAATAAGCGCGGATAAGCGTTGCAGGTACTTTTGAAAGTAAAATCAAATTATATGAAACAGATCTACACTCTATCCTCCCGCCATAGGAAAGGCTTCTTATTTATTTTAGCATTGATGCTAATTACCACAAGTGCAATAGCACAAACATGGACAGCAAAAGCAAATGTGCCAAGTCCCAGAGATGCCTCAGTAACCTTCACTATCAATAATAAGGTATACCTGGGCGGAGGCGCAGGCAATAAAGATTTCTGGCAATATGATCCCGCAGCAGATACATGGACTAAATTAGCTGATATCCCTGGCACAACAACTGCAAGAGGATTTGCTGTAGGATTTGCAATAAGTGGTAAAGGCTATATAGGCCTTGGTGCAGATACCGGCATCTATGATGTAAAAAGAGATTTGTGGCAGTATGACCCTGATGCAAATACATGGACACAAATGGCAGACCTTCCGGCTCCGTCACGCGACGGCGCTTTTAGTTTTGTAATTGGCGATAAGGCTTATGTGGGCGGTGGTAATGATTCTGCCGGATACCTTTACAGGGATTTTTACGAGTATGACCCATCTTCAAATACGTGGACTTCTAAAAGCCTGATACCCGAATATATAATATTCCCTTTTGCTTTTAGTATAAATGGAGAAGGTTATATTTCAAGTGGGGCGGTTGACACTGAAGTAACTAATACCTATCAATATGATCCATCAACCGATATGTGGACATCGAAAGCTTCTTTCCCTGGAACTCCAAGGCAAGCAGGCTCTGCTTTTGTATTAAACAATATAGCCTACTGCGGGCTCGGTATGTCTTCATACACCACCCCTTACAAAGATTTTTATACTTACGATCCTGTTGCTGATACATGGACATTATTAGGAAACTTTGCCGGACCAGCAAGTGCATGGACAACTGCAGTTACATACAATAACACAGCGTATGTGGGAACAGGTTGGGATTTTGGATCGAGTTTTTTCACTGATTGGTATGCATTTACAGTTCCTACAGCAGTATCACAATTGTCTGCAGACAATAAACAAATAATTTGTTATCCCAATCCAAGCACCGGTACAATACATGTGCAAACAAAAGCAAATGAAAGTATGGTTACCCTTTATAACATTATAGGGGAAAAAGTATTATCGGAAAAATTGCCTGAGGATGGTAATATAAATGCAAGCAACCTTCCATCCGGTCAGTATTTACTTGAATTGACTAACAATATGCAATCAAGTAAGATTGCAATAACTATAGCTAAATAAGTTCTCTCATTATATGATCGGTTGCTCATACAGAGGGGCAAAAAGATAACCCACTCTTTCCAGAGTGGGTTTGTTATTTAAGTATGGTTTTCGTCTTTTTAAGCTTCTGCTTCCATATAAGATTCTGTAGGTTCGCAAGTACAGATCAGGTTGCGGTCGCCATAGGTATTATTAACGCGGGCAACTGAAGGCCAGAATTTATTATACTTCACATAAGGCAATGGATAAGCTGCTTCATTGCGGCTATATTTATGATTCCATTCGTCAGCAGTTACAACAAATTGTGTATGTGGCGAGTTTTTAAGCGGATTATCCTGTTTATCTGCTTTGCCCTCCTCCACAGCTCTTATCTCTTCACGGATACCCAACAGTGCATCACAAAAACGATCCAGCTCTGCTTTGTCCTCACTTTCTGTAGGCTCTATCATTATGGTGCCAGGCACGGGGAAGCTCATGGTCGGGGCATGGAAACCATAATCAATAAGACGTTTGGCTATATCCTCTGCTTCTATCTCAGCAGATTTTTTGAACGGGCGTAAATCAACAATAAATTCATGCGCGCAAGTTCCACCACTTCCTGTATAAAGTATATCAAAATCATTCTTCAAACGTGAGCGCATATAGTTAGCATTCAGAATAGCATTTTCTGTTGCTTTGCGTACACCATCGGGCCCCAGCATGCGAATGTAAGCGTATGAGATCAGCAAAATGCTTGCAGAACCATAAGGCGCAGCAGAAACTGCCTGAGCATCCGTATTATCTGTATCGAAAACATGTTTTGGCAGGAATGGTGCAAGATGTTTTCTTACACATATTGGCCCCATACCAGGGCCACCACCACCATGCGGAATAGAAAATGTTTTGTGCAAATTCAAATGGCAAACATCAGCGCCAATCAAACCCGGTGCCGTAAGCCCAACCTGGGCGTTCATGTTTGCACCATCCATATAAACCTGTCCACCATGCTGGTGTACAATAGCTGTAATATCTTTCACTGTTTCTTCATACACACCATAAGTAGAAGGGTATGTGATCATGATACCTGCAAGCTTAGCAGCATGTTGTTCAGCTTTTGCTTTCAGATCTTCTACATCAATATAACCATTTTCCAGTGCTTTTACTACTACTACTTTATATCCGGCCATTACTGCGGAGGCCGGGTTAGTACCATGTGCAGAGATGGGTATCAGCATTACATTTCTATGTCCTTCACCTTTGCTTTCGTGATAGCTGCGGATGGTAAGCAAGCCAGCGTATTCGCCTTGCGCTCCACTATTAGGTTGCAGGCTGCATGCATCAAAAGCAGTGATCTCACACAGATAAGCTGATAGCTCATCTACTATCTGATGATAACCTTTTGCCTGATCTTTGGGTGCGAACGGGTGCATCTTGCTCCAATGTGCCCAGCTAAGCGGCATCATCTCACTCGCTGCATTGAGCTTCATTGTGCAGGATCCTAAAGAGATCATACTTGTATTCAGGCTGAGATCTTTATTTTCCAGCATCTTTATATAGCGCATCATTTTTGTTTCGCTATGATGGCTGTTAAATACCTGCTGGCTCAATATTGCCGATGTACGTACCAGGTTGCCCGGTATGGCTTGCAAAATATCTTTATCAGTATGCAGATTGGCAGCATTACCCTGGAAAGCGCTGATGATAGCTTTTACATCTTCGATAGTGGTTGTTTCATCAAGAGAAATGCTTATCAGGTTATTGCCATGATAACGGAAATTGATACCTGCAGCATCAGCACGATGGTGTATAGCCTGCGCATCTTTTACTTCAACAGTTATTGTATCGAAATAATGATTAGCATGCAATTTGTATCCGGCAGCTTTTAGCGCTCCACCTAATGATTGTGTCAGTAAAGCAACTCTTTTTGCGATATTCTTTACTCCATCGGGACCATGATATACGGCGTACATAGCAGCCATATTAGCAAGTAGGGCTTGTGCAGTGCATATATTGCTTGTAGCTTTTTCACGTTTTATATGTTGTTCACGTGTTTGCAATGCCATGCGTAAGGCACGGTTACCATTTGCATCCACACTAATGCCAATAATTCGCCCCGGTATCTGGCGTTTAAAATCATCTGTTGTGGCAAAAAACGCAGCATGCGGGCCACCATATCCTAGCGGCACTCCAAAACGCTGTGCAGAACCTAATGCAACGTCCGCGCCTAATTCACCGGGAGGCGTTAGCAATGTAAGCGCTAACAGGTCTGTAGCCATAGCCACATAGCCACCTAAACCATGTATCTTTTCAATAAAACTTCTGTAATCTTCGACAGAACCTTTATCATTAGGATATTGTAACAATGCACCGAAAAATGTCTCGTCAATTTCTGCATTCTTGTAATCTCCTATTACTACTTCTACGCCTATAGGCATAGCGCGTGTTATCACCACGTCCCTGGTTTGGGGGAATATTTCGTTATCTACAAATAGCTTATGACGTGTAGGGTTATCCGAATCCTTATTCAGCGTATGAAAGAACATTGACATTGCTTCTGCTGCTGCTGTAGCTTCATCAAGCAACGAGGCATTGGTAAGGGGTAATGCAGTAAGATCGCTTACCATAGTCTGAAAGTTCAATAGGCTTTCTAACCTGCCTTGTGCTATCTCAGCCTGGTAAGGAGTATATTGTGTGTACCATCCCGGGTTTTCAAAAACATTACGAAGTATTACGCTTGGCGTATGTGTATCGTAATATCCCTGCCCTATGTAGTTTTTATAAACCCTATTTTTAAGCGAGGTTTCTTTTATCAGTTGCAGATATTCCGCTTCGCTCACCGCATCGGGCAGGTTCAGCTTATGGTTCATGCGTATCGCCTTAGGCACGGTACGACTTATCAGCTCCTCCATATCCGAAACGCCAATGGTTTGCAGCATTTGTTCCGTTTCAGCAGCATCAGGCCCTATATGGCGGTGGGTGAATTCCTCATTTTGAAGAGAAAACAAATTCATATTACTTAATAAAATGTGAAGATTAAAAGAACGCGCAAAGTTACTTCTATAGCACCGATTTCCAAAACAGGGAGCCACTATAGTATAGTAACTTGAATTTATATATTATAGCTCTATGAGGTTTCTAAAATTTAATTACTAATTATCAGCAAACAGTTTTAAATTATTTCTATATAAATTAGTTTTGTTCTTCATTAAAAATCCCCCAACATGCAACAAATAAGATTCAATGCATTTGCTATGATCCACAAAGCACTAAGAAGTATGCTGTACAAAGCAGCCAATGACTTACAACAAACAAATTTTACCGATTCAGCTAGTACACTTCCTGTATTTGAAAGGGTGGGAGTAATTTTAGATATGTTCGACGACCATGCAGACAATGAAGATCGCATGATTTTTCCACCCGTAGCCCAACATAATCCTGACATTGCAGCGAGCCTGGAACAGGAACATGTAACGGATCATCATTTATGTACCAGCCTGAGGGAGGGAATTGAAAACTATAAAAATGCATCAACACCTATAGAAAGAATAATAGCGGGCAACAGGGTATTTTATGCTTTTAATGAGTTTATCGCTTTTAACCTGCAACACATGAATAAAGAAGAAACAGTTTTCAATGAAGCATTGTGGGCAAATTATAGTGATGGGGAAATAATGGCTATCAATCAAAAAATAGCAACCAGTATACCACCTGCTGTTGCTGCCGAAAATGTGAAATGGATGATGCGTGCAGCTAATGATAAAGAAATAACTGAATTCATTAAAGGCATCAAGCAAAATGCACCGGAGCCATTATATAATATGCTGACTCAGATTGCCCAACAGGAATTACCTGCTCACAGATGGGAAGCAATACATGGACAAATATCTGCTGAAGCAATAGCTTAATAACCAGATTGAATGATACCAATAAGACGCCTTAGGCGTCTTATTTAGTTTATATAAATACTGTTACAACCTATCCACATTTTTACTTTTCCTTACATAGGTCTTCTAACTTTATTCCATGCAATATGTAGTTGGAAGCCACATTGATCTGGATAACGATTTGGGCAAAACATCACCAGGCAGCCATATAATTAATTCGCTACTGCATTTTTATCAGAAAAGCCAACTGGTAAACTATGCTGAAGAGATGACAATGAAAGATTTTTACAGTGCCAATAACCGTTTCTTTCTGTGGCTTATCAACAGCTTTGATAATGAGCAGCGCTCATTGATTCATTTTGGTGAAATACAGCAAGGTATAGAGCTATTTCTGAAGACAATAAAGAAATAACCTCCTTTGCAACTTATCGGTCCAAAGGTTTATAAAATTGGTAAGATTAATTAAAATCTGCGAGGCCTTGTAATACGTCTTCTTCCTGAAGAGTCATTATTACGATCATTCCCACGATCATATCCACCTTGTCCACGATCGTTTGCTCTGGGTTTTGCTTCTTTTACAGCTATGATTTGTCCTTTTAAAAAAGTACAGTCAAGGTTATCAATAGCATCAAAAGCGCTGAATTTGTCAGCCATTTCCACAAAGCCAAATCCGCGGGGCATGCCTGTTTCAATATCTTTCACAATTTTAACACCAACTACTTCACCGAATTCAGAGAATGCCTGGCGCAGGTCAATCTCAGAAGTTTCAGGGCTGATGTTACTCACATATAAATTCATAATTCTGCTTTATATAATTTTTTTAATTGATTTATTAATTTGATGTAAAATAAAGATTATTAGCTACAAAATGCAATATTAAATAGTGAAAAATACTTTAGGGAAATAATTAAATTGTTAGATGGTTTATTTTATTTCTATCAATAAGTAGCTCTTAACTAATGAAGGTCGAAATGTAAAAATACGAGATTTTAGTATAAAATATATAATATATTAATTTATATATCAAAATAAAAATTTAGGCTAGCCTATAGTCTGATTTTTATTGGCTTATCCCTTTAACCCTAACCAGTCCATCGCATTCTTATATAATAACTGTTCTTTTTGCTGATTATTGTAATTCATGCTTTCTATTAATGCACCGGGATGGTGTTCACCAAGAGGAAACGGATAATCGCTTCCCATACATATCTTGTCCTTCCCAATCACGTCAACTATAAAATCCAGTGCTTTTGCATCATGCACAAGAGCGTCTATCCAGAATTTACCAACGTAATCTCTGGGGCTTACTTTATTATCTATAGCACAGAGGTCAGGGCGCACATCAAAACCATGCTGGATACGTCCTATTGTAAGCGGGAAGCTGCCACCACCATGAGCGAATGCTAAGCGCAGTTTAGGATGTCGTTCCATTACGCCGCTAAATATCAGGGAGCATATAGCGCGTGATGTTTCGGCTGGCATGGCTACCAACCATGGCAACCAATACTTCTGTATGTCTTTTTCTCCCATCATTTCCCACGGATGTACAAATATGCAACAACCTAACTCTTCTGCAGCTTTCCAAAAAGGGTCAAAAAATGGATCCCCCAGGTTCTTTGTATTTATATTGGATCCTATTTCCAATCCCGGCATCTTCAATTCCCTTACACAGCGCTCCATTTCCTTAATAGCCATGTCAATATCCTGCAAAGGCACGGTACCTATACCAATAAAGCGATCTGGATGAAGATCAACACACTGTGCAATATGATCATTAAAGAAACGGGCTGTTTCCAGGCCATGTTGTGGTTGCGCCCAATAATTAAAAAGTACGGGAACAGTAGATAACACTTGCATACTTACCTCTGTCATATCCATTTCTTTCAGTCGTGCCCTGGGGTCCCAGCTATTTTGTTCTACTTCACGAAATACTTTATCACCCTTTATCATCCTTGCACAGCAAGGTTTATGATGTTCAAGATGTATAAATTCACCATAGCCGAACTTTTGAAACCAGTTAGGTATGCGCTCGGGCATGATGTGTGTGTGAATATCAATCTTTTTCAATGTCTTATTTTAAAAAAGTAGTGGTCAAATTTTTATACCATTTCATAAATGACAGCCGCTCCCTGACCTACTCCTATGCACATTGTTGCCAATCCATACTTAGCGCTTCTGCGGCGCATTTCATACAAAAGAGTTGTAGATATACGAGCGCCACTGCATCCTAACGGATGGCCTATCGCTATAGCCCCGCCATTTACATTTACTCTTGCAGATTCCAATGCAAGGTCACGGATACATGCTATGCTTTGTGAAGCAAAAGCTTCATTTAATTCTACCAGGTCAAGATCACTAACTTCAAGCCCTGCACGCTTCAATGCCTTCAATGTAGCAGGAACAGGACCTACACCCATAACAGCAGGATCAACACCCGCGATGGCCATAGATTTTATTTTGGCCATAGGTTTCAGTTTATATTTTGTCACTGCATCCTCAGATGCAAGTATCAATGCTGCGGCGCCATCATTTATCCCACTTGAATTTCCTGCAGTTACAGAACCGCCTTTTTTGAAAGCAGGCTTCAACTCCGCAAGTTTCTCCAACGTTGATTGACGAGGATGCTCATCTACTGAAAAAACATTTGTTTTCCCTTTACCAAGATCAACGGTCACAGGAATAATCTCCTCTTTAAATTTTCCAGATGCTGCAGCAGCCGCATATTTTTCCTGACTATTGTATGCGAACTGGTCTTGTTCTTCACGCGTTACATTCCAGCGCTCAGCTACATTCTCAGCAGTTTCACCCATGGAGTATGGATAATACAGATCACTAAGCTTTTTATTGGTAAAGCGCCACCCTAAAGTAGTATCAAATATTTCAGGTTGTCTTCCGAAAGCAGTTTCTGCTTTACCCATTACGAACGGCGCACGCGTCATACTTTCTGTACCACCTGCAATAATGATTTCACCGTCACCACACATAATTGCTCTTGATGCATCCATGATTGCCTGCATACCTGATGCGCATAGACGGTTTACGGTATTGCCTCCAACAGTAACAGGTAAGCCTGCCAGTAAAGCTGCCATACGAGCGACATCGCGATTATCTTCACCTGATTGATTTGCTGCGCCTGCAATTACATCCTCAATTGCATTTACGTCAATGTTTTGGTTGCGTTCTAACAATGTCTTTATAACGTGCGCTAACAGATCATCAGGGCGTACTGTAGCCAGGCTACCGCCATAGCGGCCAATTGGTGTGCGAATAGCGTCAATTACATATACTGTGTTCATTCTGTATGTTTTAAGCTGATTTGATACAGCTAAGTATTGTTTGTGTTTTAAATCTTAGTTGATCGCTTGTTCCAGGTCATTCAATATATCATCTACAGTCTCGATACCGACACTCATACGTATCAGCCCATCCGTTATGCCAAACTCCAGTCTTTTTTCACGAGGCACGCCTACATGCGTAGTCGATGCAGGGTGCGATATAAGTGTATCGCAAGTACCTAACGATACTGCACTGGTACATACTTTCAACCTGTTTATAAAATTGATACCTGCTTCAAAACCATTTTTTAATTCAAAGCTTAATATGGCACCCGGATGTTTCATCTGCTTTGCTGCAATAGCATGATCGGGATGGTCCTTTAATCCCGGGTAATTTACCCTTGCTACATCTTTATGCGTAGCGAGGTAGTTAGCGACTTTCTCAGCATTGGAACAATGCCGCTCCATACGGAGGCCAAAGGTGCGTAATCCATTGGTAAGTAAAAAAGCTTCAAATGCGTTGCTATTACCTCCTAACAGACGATGCGTTTTTTTCACTACCCCATCCATCTTATCCCAATCCCTGCCAATCAATATACCACCTACTGCTGTGCCATGGCCGTTTAAGAACTTAGTAGTAGAATGAATAACAAAGTCTACTTCATATTTAAATGGTTGTTGCAGATATGGTGTTGCAAAAGTATTATCCGAACAAACGGTTAATCCATATTGCTTCCCCAATGATGATAAGGTTGCTATATCAATGCATTGTAAAGTAGGATTAGCCGGTGTTTCCAAATACATCAGCTTTATTTTTTTATCTCCTTTTATAGCATCCTCTACTTTGTTTATGTCATGGAAATCAACAATGATCACTTCAACACCAAGATTTGGAAGTATCTTTTCTGTGATCTCTTGTGTGCCTCCATATAATGATTGATGCGTAATAATCTTTTCACCTGCTTTTATATTGCTTATCAGCATAGTAGTAATTGCAGCCATGCCTGATGCATGTAACAACGCCTCCAACTTTAAAGGATTGCCACTTTTATCTTTTAGCCCATAAGCTTCCATTAAGGCGATCCTTTCTTCTGCTTCATCGATCGTGGGATTCCCGAACCTGCCATATATATACCCTTTCTCCTGCTCTTTAAAAATTGCTATGGCCTGTTCCGCACTGTCGAATTTGTAAGTGCTTGAGGCATATATAGGTGTAAGATGTGACCTGTTGCTTTCCGACTGATGGCCGCCATGAATGCAAAGCGTATCAAATCCAAATAAATTATCGCTTTCTTTCATTAAAAGGACTATTAATTTTGCAGGCAAAGTTACAAGATACTATGAAGGAAATACTGTTACAATTTGCCAAATATAATGCTTGGGCAAATAAACGAATTATCGATGTATTGCTCAAAATAGATGAGGATGAATTAGATAAGGAAGTAATAAGTAGCTTCCCCACGCTCAGAAAAACGATTTATCATATGTGGACTGCGGAATTTATATGGTTGCAGCGCTTACAGCTCACTGAGCAGCCCGTATGGATAGAAGATATTTTTAAGGGCAATTTTGAAGAAGCATGTGCGGACTGGCAAAGAGTATCACAAACAATTGCCCAGTTCATAGAAAAGCAATATGACGACAGAAGTTTCGAACATATCTGCGAATATTACGACAAGCAAAAAAGACCAAATAAATTACCCATATCAATAATACTTAGCCAGCTTTTCAGCCACTCGACTTATCATCGCGGGCAACTGGTTACAATGATGCACCAGGTTAGTATAACCAAAATTCCACCGACAGATTTTTTAATATTTTTAGCTGCTAAATCTTAAATATAATAAAAGACCCCTGCGGGTCTTTTATTATTTACATGGTATTGTTTAGCCACTTAGGACGTTTATCTTTATTAATTGGCCCGATAACAGCCTTCCTATTGAGATAATTATGCTTAGCCTTCTCAAAAAGTTTATCCCACGCTGTTTTTGAATCAGGGTTAGCCCAATCGTAACCAATAGCTGACCACTCTTCTTCCATCTCACCCAGGTCAATAGCTTCTATATACTCTTTCTGGCTGATAACATAATCTTTTCTGTATTGAAGCAGATAACCTCCATTGTCTTTTTGGTAGTGCTTCGCATCCTCGTAATTATTAAACCATACATTCAGAAAAGAAGAAGGTGCATTGTGGAAAAGACAATCCTCCATAATCACTTTGTTTTTCAACAGCTCCCAGTTTCCATAAACATTTTCCAAAGCAATGATAGTTAATGCATGTTTTAGGCGAATAGACGAGCGGTTTTCAATTACCTCGTCAGCATTGCTAAACTTTGGGAAGGGAAGATCTAAAAATCGTTCTGCAGCTTTTCTGGCCTTTTCGCCATCATCTGATCTCAAATTTTTTAGCAGGATAGAAGCCTGGATCTTTAGTTCTTCGAGACGTGTTCTTTTTATTTTGCTCATATAATTTCAGTAATGCCAATATCTCACTATCAGGCTGAAATTAAATAAACAAGTTATTGTTGTACTGAAAAGCTGATAAGTGAATTCATCTTTTGTGAGAACAGGCTGCTTATCACAACCTGTGCAAAGGTAATAAAAAAACGGCTGATGTTTTGCACCAGCCGTTTTCAATTAATTATACCACTTTTTATTTTACTTCTTCATATTCTGCATCAGCTACACCACCTTCATTCTGACCCGCACCTTGCTGTTGTTGCGTCTGTCCATCACTACCACCCTGGTTAGCACCGGCAGCATACATTTCTTCACTTGCTGCCTGCCATGCATGGTTCAGCTCTTCTGCAGCTTTATCAATTCCATCAAGATCTTCTGCTTTGTGTGCTTCTTTCAGCTTAGCCACTGCAGCCTCAATGGTTGCTTTTTTATCAGCAGAAATTTTATCACCATATTCTTTGAGCTGTTTCTCTGTAGAGAATACCAGACCATCAGCCATGTTCAACTTCTCTACTCTTTCACGCACTTTCCTATCTGTTTCCTCATTGGCCTTAGCCTCATTCTTCATGCGTTCTATTTCTTCTTTATTCAATCCGCTACCAGCCTCGATACGTATGTTCTGTTGTTTTCCAGTGCCTTTATCTTTTGCAGTTACATGCAAGATGCCATTTGCATCTATGTCAAATATAACTTCAACCTGGGGCACACCACGTGGGGCAGGTGGAATACCATCTAATATAAAACGACCGAGTGTTTTGTTGTCTTTTGCCATCGGGCGTTCACCTTGCAGCACATTTATTTCCACGCTTGGCTGGTTGTCGCTTGCTGTAGAGAATACTTCGCTTTTACGTGTAGGAATAGTAGTATTCGAGTCGATAAGACGGGTCATTACACCACCCATTGTTTCTATACCAAGAGAAAGCGGAGTCACGTCGAGCAACAGCACATCTTTCACATCACCGGTAAGAACACCACCCTGTATAGCAGCACCAATTGCCACTACTTCGTCAGGGTTCACACTCTTATTTGGTTTCTTGCCAAAGAATTTTTCTACCACTTCCTGTATTTTAGGAATACGTGTAGAACCACCTACCAATATCACTTCATCTATCTGGCTTGTGGTCATGCCGGCATCTTTAAGTGCTTTACGGCAAGGTTCCAGTGTACGTTCTACAAGGCTATCAGCTAATTGTTCAAATTTAGCACGGCTTATCTTGCGCACAAGGTGTTTAGGCACACCATCCACTGCTGTTATATAAGGAAGGTTAATTTCAGTTTCCTGAGATGCAGACAATTCGATCTTAGCTTTTTCAGCGGCTTCTTTCAAACGCTGCCATGCCATAGGATCTTTGCGAAGGTCAATAGCTTCATCCTTCTTGAATTCTTCAGCCAGCCAATCCATCAATACCTTATCGAAATCATCACCACCAAGGTGAGTATCACCATTTGTTGATTTTACTTCAAATACGCCATCACCCAGTTCAAGGATGGAAATATCAAAAGTACCACCACCAAGGTCGAATACTGCTATTTTGCTGTCTTTATGTTGTTTATCAAGACCGTAGGCAAGCGCTGCTGCTGTTGGTTCGTTAATGATACGGCGTACATTCAAACCTGCAATTTCACCGGCTTCTTTTGTAGCCTGGCGTTGAGCATCATTAAAATAAGCAGGAACGGTAATAACCGCTTCGTTTACTTCCTGACCAAGAAAATCTTCTGATACTTTCTTCATTTTCTGAAGGATCATAGCAGAAATTTCCTGTGGTGTATACAAACGTCCGTCAATATCTACACGGGGAGTGTTGTTTTCTCCTCTCGCAACTTTATATGAATAATGTGATATTTCATCGGTAACCTCATCAAAACGACGACCCATGAAACGTTTAATAGACATGATAGTGTTAGTAGGATTTGTAATAGCCTGACGTTTCGCAGGGTCACCAACCTTGCGTTCTCCGTTTTTCATAAAAGCCACTACTGAGGGCGTGGTACGACGGCCCTCTTCATTTGGTATTACTACCGGCTCGTTGCCTTCCACTACGGCCACGCAAGAGTTAGTAGTACCTAAGTCAATTCCAATAATTTTTCCCATAGTAATTCTATTAGTATTTGTGCTAATTTATTGTCTATTTTTTATCTTCAATCTATATGCCATTTACCTTTCTTCGGCAATAATGGCAGCCATTCTGTCAATGTGAAATAAAAAAGATTTGCCAACGTACATTAAGGCATTTACAAAAAGAAAAGCCTTAATGTAATACATTAAGGCTTTAAATATATTATTTTATTATTTTAATGATATGTTGTGCCTCTGATATTTAATTCCGAGGTGATAGGACTAATCATCATAGAATCAATTGTAACAGAATCTATCTGGAATTTTTGAGACACAAACGTGCGGGAAGTAAAGAGTCCTAGTACATTTGGCCCTTTAATATTTGTGTAATTTGGCTTAATATCATTCGCTGTTAAGCCACCCTGCGCCTGCGAAATGATCTGATAATTATATAAGTCGTTGGAACCGGCATATACAAATATTTCGCAGCTATCCATAAGGCGCTGGATATTGCTGGATGGAGGAGGCCCTATAGCGCTTCTTAAAAAAGAATAAAAGCTAGCATTGAGTATTTGGAATTGAAAACCAGGCCCGCTGAAGGGAGTAATGCCTTGATACCAATCCACCTGCCTGGGTGTGGTGGCTCCGGTAATAGCATCCTTATCAACATAGTGGAAGCGGAGCAGCAACTGAATAATTTTCGCATTTGGAGGAAGTGTGCCTGCAAAATTAAAATTGTCGTAAGGACCTGTTGTAGTGAAATCCAGCTTATTATTTACAAACTGGAAAAAATTTACCTGGAAGTTATTAGCCAGATCATTAGGTATAATTGGCGCGTCTGCGGAATCAACCTGGCCTGTAGCCTTATTATTTACTACAAGGCGATATGTAAGTGTCTGGTTTAATGTATTTGGGAATTTGTAAGCATAATTAGGACTGTTGAAAAATGCGCCTGTCTGCTTGGGATAACCTTCATTGTTTAGATCTACTCTGCTTAACGAATAAATACTATCAATTGTACCGGATGGGTCAATTAGCTCCATTTTTACATCAAGCTGAGATTCAGGATAAAAGCTTGAATCTGGATTTTGTGCCATAACAACAGCACTTTTGTTTTGGTCAAGAAATGCTTTTTCAATGCGTATGTAATGGGCTGTATCTGTTTCATCCATCAATCCATAAATGACAGTAATATTTTTATAGGGCGCTGCAATATTAAATTTGGTAGAGCAGCTTGATATTCCAACCAATGCAGTGATAATCAGCAAGGGGGAAAATAGTTTTCTCATATACATATCGTTCAATGAAGGTTGACAAAGATAAGAGGTTCACAGATATAATCATTAATTGATGATTTTGTTTTATGTGATTTCTGTACTTTGTAAAATACTATGTCTGAAGAGCAGTTTTGGCATATTGCATTTATAAGAAGTATTTTTGAGCAAAATAATAACATAAATGACGCTTGCCGCGCAAATAAAGCTTGCCACAGAAGATGCATTGAAACATCTGTTCCCCAAGGTTGATGTTACTGATTTGCCCATTACAGTGAACCAGACAAAACCCGAATTTGAAGGTGATTACACAGTGGTGCTATTCCCATTTTTAAAGGCACTGAAACAAAAGCCTGATGCTCTGGGCGCTCAATTGGGCGATTATTTGCTTGCAAAGACTGAATTATTTACTAAATATGAAATAGTAAGTGGCTTTCTTAATTTAACTGTACGCGATCATTATTGGGTATATTTTCTGCTAAATCATTTTAATGACATCCACTTCGGCGAAAAGCCAAAACACGACAGGCGGATAATGGTAGAATACTCATCTCCAAATACTAACAAACCACTACATTTTGGCCATTTACGCAATAACTTTTTAGGCTCTGCGGTGGCAGGGATACTAAAGGCTAACGGTAACCAGGTGGTAAAAGCAAATCTTGTAAATGACAGAGGCATACATATTTGTAAGTCTATGGTGGCGTGGCAGCGATATGCAGAGGGAGATACCCCCGAAAGAACAGGAATAAAGGGAGATCATCTGGTGGGGGATTACTACGTGAAATTTAATGACGAATATAAAGCTGAGGTTGCGAAACTTGTATCTGAGGGAATGAATGAAACTGTAGCTGAGAAGGAAGCTCCGATCATGAAAGAAGCCCAGGAAATGTTGCGCAGATGGGAAGCTAATGATCCAGATATTCGCCGCTTATGGCAAACCATGAATGGATGGGTGTATAAAGGATTTAATGAAACTTATACACGCTTAGGGGTCAGCTTTGATAAAATGTATTATGAAAGCGAAACCTATTTGTTGGGTAAAAACATTGTAGAGCAGGGGCTGGAAAAAGGTGTACTCTTCAAAAAGGAAGATGGCTCCGTTTGGGTAGACCTGACTGAAGATGGGCTGGATCAAAAGCTTTTACTGCGTGGTGATGGTACATCAGTATATATGACGCAGGATCTCGGTACTGCCAAATTAAAATATGATGATTTCAAGCTCGACCAATCAGTATATGTGATAGGAGATGAGCAAAATTATCACATGCAGGTACTCAAGCTAATACTTCATAAGCTTGATGAGCCATGTGCAGATGGAATATATCATCTATCCTATGGCATGGTGGAATTACCGTCTGGCAGAATGAAGAGTCGTGAAGGTACTGTTGTTGACGCCGACGATATGATAGATGAAATGATAGAGCTATCTAAGGAGCAAACAGAACAAGCCGGCAAAACAGAAGGTTGCACACAGGAAGAACTGCATAAGCTTTATGAAACAATTGGCTTAGGCGCATTGAAATTTTATCTGCTTCGCGTGGACCCTAAAAAGAAAATGATATTCGACCCCAAAGAGTCTATTGATCTGCATGGCTTTACTGCTACATTTATTCAATATGCGCACGCACGTATATGTTCTATTTTGCGCAAGGAAAACATACCATTATTACCTAACAATACCAAATTCCAGACGTTCTGCCAAACACAGCCGATAACACCCGCTGAAAAAAGACTTGTTATAACACTGGAACAATATCCTACGATACTTGAAGATGCTGCGAATGAATTTAATCCGTCATTGCTCTGCAATTATTCTTTCCAATTGGCGCAACAATTCAATTCTTTTTATGATGAACATAGTATTTCAAAGGCTGAAAATAGTGAGAAAAAACACCTTCGGCTGATGCTTATCATTATGACTGCACAGATACTAAGACGCGCCATGAGTTTGTTGGGTATCAAGTTGCCAGAAAAAATGTAATAAGGGCAGGCCTTTAAGTGCTTTTCAAAGTCGGGTCTTCTACTCTTGTAGCACTTATAGCAGGGTAAAGCGAAGCAAGCAAGCCTACTATTATTATTGTGGCAGCCACAAGTAAAAAATCTGTCGGTAACATCTTTACAGGATATGCGTCTACAATAAATGAGCCTGTCATTTTTATCCATTTAAAATGTTGCTGCCCGATACAAATAATTGTTCCCAGGCAAATACCTATTACACCACCAAGCAAAGCCCATAATATGCCTTCAAGTATAAATATTGTCCGGATAGTTGCAGGTTGCGCTCCCATTGCCTTTAACATCGCCATGTCTTTGCGCTTTTCCAATACCAATAATGACAAAGCCCCAACCATATTAAATGAAG
>DATNFP010000030.1:0-5267 GCA_035606335.1 Flavipsychrobacter sp.
CCTGAAATATTACCCTCGCACATCCTTAATAAATACCAATTGTGCAGTCGCTTCTATGCTATGAGGTGGATACATTTCCCAGATAGCGAGGAGCATATGCAGCAGGCAAGGTATAGACTAAAGTGGGAAGAGCTGTTTGCCTCACAATTGATAATCGCACAATTGAGGCTGAAGCATTCCATACAATTAGGCTGGAAGTTTGAAAAGGTAGGCGATAACTTTAATAACTTTTATCACAAATGCCTTCCATTTGAGCTAACGAATGCGCAAAAGAGAGTATTTAAAGAAATAAGGGTTGACGTTGCCACCGGTAAGCAAATGAACAGATTGGTGCAAGGCGATGTGGGCAGTGGGAAAACAGTGATAGCGGTAATGACAATGCTCCTGGCAATGGATAACGGGTTCCAGGCCTGCATGATGGCACCTACCGAAATTCTTGCACAGCAGCATTATCAAGGAATAAAAAAGTTACTCGACAAAATAGGAATCCCTGTTGCATTGCTTACGGGGAGTATAAAGGGCAGCGAAAGAAAAGATATTCTTGCCGGCCTGGCAGATGGAACAATTCCTATTGTTGTGGGTACACATGCATTAATTGAAGAAAGCGTACAATTTAAAAACCTCGGATTATCTGTTATTGATGAGCAACATCGTTTCGGTGTGGAGCAACGTGCACGCCTGTGGCAAAAAAATGATAAGCCCCCGCATATATTGGTAATGACGGCTACGCCTATTCCACGTACACTCGCAATGACCCTATACGGCGACCTTGATGTATCTACAATAGATGAGCTACCACCAGGAAGAAAAGAAATAAAAACAGTGCATCGAATAGACATGCGGCGTGCCAACGTGATGGAATTTATAAAGGAAGAAATTAATAAAGGCAGGCAAGCATATATAGTATATCCATTGATTGAGGAATCTGAAAAAATGGATTATGAAAGCCTTATGGCCGGATATGAGCAAGTGAAAATATGGTTCCCTGAAGACAAATATAATGTCGCTATGGTACATGGCAGACAGGATGCAAATTTGCGCGAACGCAACATGCAGCGTTTTGTGAGCGGAGATGCACAGGTATTAGTGGCAACAACGGTGATAGAAGTGGGCGTAGATGTACCAAACGCCTCAGTAATGCTTATTGAAAGTGCGGAACGATTTGGCTTGTCGCAATTGCACCAGCTAAGGGGGCGTGTAGGTCGTGGAGCTGAACAATCCTATTGTATTTTATTGACCGGCAATAAATTATCCAATGAGAGCAAGCAGCGGATACAGATAATGTGCTCAACGGGTAATGGCTTTATAATAGCAGAAAAAGACCTTGAGATGAGGGGGCCGGGAGATCTATATGGAACAAAACAAAGCGGCGTGCTTAAATTCAAACTTGCGGATATAGTGGCGGATGCCGCTATTTTAGAACAAACCAGGGAGGCAGCCATGAACATCATTTCCGAAGATCCAGGGTTAACACATCCACAACATCAACCCTTGAAAAACATTTTGTTACATCAATCTAATCAATCTCATTGGAGCAAGATCAGTTGATTGTTCCAGTACTTTTTATATTAATTAAATATTAATCATTGGTTTTCGTTATAGCGCAATAAGTTTTTAGTTGGAATAAAATTAATTAAACGTTTGTTTAAAATTAAACAACTGTTTAGTTTTGTGCCCGTGATTAGAAACTGACTTATGGAATATAATGAAAAAAAGATGCTGATAATTGATGCCGCTGAAAAGCTTTTTGCGACGCGGGGATATGACGGCACTTCTGTTCGCGATATAGCACAGGAAGCAGGCATTAATATTGCTATGATATCCTATTATTTCGGTTCTAAAGAAAAATTAATGGAGGCCGTTTTTGAACATAGGACTCTTAATATACGATCAAAAGTAGAGACCCTTTTGCAAAATGATGAGCTAACTGCCTTGCAAAAGGTAAATATTCTTATAGATGACTATGTAGACAGAATCATTCAGCAACAGGAATTTCATAAGATCATGACAAGAGAGCAAATGATCAACAAAGACAATGCTATAGCCTGCCTGATACATGATCTGAAAAAGAGAAACCTTGAAAACATTAAGCGATTAATACAGGAAGGACAAAAAAGCGGAGAATTTAAAAAAAATATAGATATAGTATTAATGATGACGACGATGATAGGCACCGCCAGCCAACTAATAACCACACAACACTTTTATCGCGAAATCAATAACCTGCAGAATATGCCAGATGTTGAGTTCCTAAAACTTTTAAAAAAGAAATTAAGCCACCATTTAAAAACTTTGTTTAAAGCAACCTTGACTTATGAAGCATAAATTATATTATCAGATCGGCGCGCTTGCCATAGGCCTGCTATTAATTGCAGGGCTTCAGCAAGCTATGGCACAAAATGCCAGGAATTTATCATTGGATGAAGCGATACAGCTAAGCCTGCAAAGCAGTAAGCAATTAAAACTAAGCCAGGCAAAAGTAGATGAAGCTACCGCTGTACTTCGCCAGGCACGGGAAAGTCAGTTACCGGATGTAAAAGCATCTGGCGCATACTTGCGTGTTGACAACCCTACAGTGGACCTAAAAGTAAAATTAGGTGGCGGAAGTAGTAGTGGAAGCAGCAGCGGAGAAAGCGGTTCCAATCCTGCTTCAAGCATTAAAGTAAACCAGGCATTATATGGACTTGTAAACGCTTCTTTGCCAATATTTTCCGGCTTACGCATTCATTATGGTATCGAATCAGCAAAATATCTTGCTCAGGCCTCTAAGCTGGATGCCGAAAGCGATCGCCAGGGTGTGATACAAAATACTATTAATGCCTATGACAATCTTTATAAGGCAAGTGAAACTGTAAATATTGTGAAGGGGAATCTGAAGCAAAATCAGCAGAGAGTAAGTGATTTTTCCAATATGGAAAAGAATGGAATACTTGCAAGGAATGATCTATTAAAAGCAGAGCTTGGCGAGTCAAACGTGGAATTGACATTGCTCGATGCTGAAAATAACTTAAAGATAGCTACAATAAATATGAACCTGATGCTTGGCTTGCCGGAAGGGACAGATTTGATCCCTGATAGTGGGGCTGTAGAACAAATGAATGATGCAGGCAGTATAGCGGATTGGGAACAAACGGCACTAACTAATAGGAAAGATATGGCTTCATTGAATATGCGTGAAAAAGCAAGTAGTGCAAATATTAAGTCTATTAAAGGCGAATATTATCCGGGGCTTGCGATAACTGGAGGTTACGTAGCAGCAGATATCTCTAACCTGCTGACAATATATAATGCGGTTGATGGTGGTATTGGGGTGCAATACAGTCTTTCATCTTTATGGAAAACAGGAGCGAAAGTAGCACAAGCCAGGGCACAACAGCAGCAGATCATTCAAAACGAAAATATACTTAGTGATGCTATCCGTCTGCAAATTAACCAGGCTTACGAAAATTATCTTTTAAGCCAAAAGAAAATAGAGGTATATGCCAAGGCAAAAGATCAAGCTGACGAAAACTATAAAATCACTAAAAACAAGTATGATAACAGCCTTGTTACTACTACTGACCTTTTAGACGCTGATGTGGCACAATTGCAGGCAAGTCTTAATTATACTTTTTCAAAGGTGGATGCGATAGTGGCATACAAAAAGCTACAGCAGACAGCCGGCGTTTTAAGTTATAATAACCAAACAACTAACAAATAATATTAACTCAGTTTCAACAATAAACACTTTTATGGCAACTACAAATCAGGTAAAAGAAGAAATAAAACCTACTAATCACACACCCGCAATGGCGGCTGTTGAGAATGAGGCTCCCAAAAAGAAAAACAGGCGTTTCCTTATTGTATTGATATTGCTTGTAATTGTTGGCGGCACATTTGGTATCACCAAATACATCCATTCATTACATCATGAAGAAACTGATGATGCACAAATAGATGCAAACATCAGCCCGGTAATTCCGCGTATCTCAGGTTATGTAACTGAAGTTCGTGTAAGTGATAACCAGCAGGTAAAAAAAGGTGATACCCTGGTTATCCTGGATAACCGTGATGAAATAATCAAGCTGAATAATGCACAGGCAGCATTGGCAGCGGCACAAAGTAACATGTCTTACGCACAGGCTGCCACAAGTGCTTCACGTGCTAATATAGCATCCACAGAAGCTAATGTGTCAATTGCAGATGCACAAATACAAACTGCTAAAATAAATGTTTGGCGTGCAACTCAGGATTATAATCGTTATGCTAACCTGATAAAGGATCATTCAATTACCGAACAGCAATACGAACAAGCATTGGCAGCAAAGGAAACAGCAGAAAAGCAATTGCAGGTATTAGTTGATCAAAAAAATGCAGCTTCACGTCAAACCAACTTTGCATCTTCACAGAGCAATGCAACAGAAAGACAGGTGAATGTTGCAAACGCAACAATACAACAACGCCAGGCTGATGTAGATAATGCAAAACTTAATCTTTCTTATACAGTTATTTTAGCTCCGGAAGACGGCCTGGTATCTAAAGTATTTGTTCAACCAGGACAATACCTGCAAGCTGGTCAATCATTATTCAGCGTAGTTTCGGCTACTACCCCATGGGTGGTTGCAAACTTCAAGGAAACACAGCTTGATAAAATGAAAGTTGGCCAAAAGGTGATAGTGCATGTAGATGCTTATCCCGGCCATGACTTTGAAGCTAAGCTTACATCATTCTCCCCTGCTACAGGTGCCAGGTTTGCCCTTTTACCTCCTGATAATGCAACAGGAAACTTTGTGAAAGTGGTGCAGCGCCTACCTGTTAAGATCGAGTTTACTAATCAAAGTGATTTTGCAATGGTAAAACAATTGCGTCCGGGAATGAATGTGGATGTAGACGTACATCTCGACTAATTATTTTTTGGAATTAATGAGTGGTAATTATCGCTCATTCACAATATTTAAAATTTTATTAAATGCAACCACAACAAGATTTCCTTGTGGAATATGGTTTCCGAAGGGTAATTGTAACCGTAACGGCTATTCTTTGTGCCCTGCTGGAAATCGTTGACACAACGATAGTAAACGTTGCGCTGAACGATATGAAAGGCAACCTGGGTGCAACACTTACAGAAGTAGGCTGGGTTATAACTGCATACGCTATCGGTAACGTTATCGTTGTTCCGATGACAAGCTGGTTGTCTCAACAGTTTGGCAGACGCAACTACTTTGCTGCGTCCATTATGCTATTTACATTTTGTTCCTTTTTGTGTGGAAATGCTCATGGTATATGGG
>DATNFP010000031.1:0-6972 GCA_035606335.1 Flavipsychrobacter sp.
GCAAATAATCTACCCACCCTCTTTTACACCACAATACCACGTCCGCATACAGGTCGTCATAATCCGTCTGGCCTGCACGTGTTGCCGATCCTTCGGGGTCTTTACTCACATTACGCCATACTCCAAAAGGACTAACACCCACCTTTACATACGATTTTATATGCTTGATATTGGTATAAAGAAGCGACATAAAAAGGCTCACATTATTTCTGCGCCAATCGTCTTTCTGCATGTTTTCTCCATATTGCTTATAGCTCCTGTAATCGCCAAATTCTTCACCTGCAACCCTGTATGGATAAAAATAGTCGTCCAGATGCACTCCATCTATATCGTATCGCTTCACCACATCGGTAATTACTTTTATTACATATTCCCTCACTGCAGGGTTGCCTGGGTCTAAGTAAGATTTACCTCCATAGTTAATCACCCAGTCCGGATGCCGATGTGTAACATGCGATGGTGGATTAGGATTTTTTCTGCTATCCATTAGCGCCCTGAATGGATTGAACCATGCATGAAACTCCATATTCCGTTTATGTGTTTCATCTATCATAAATTTTAGAGGATCATAAAATGGGAATGGCGCTACACCTTGCTTCCCAGTGAGATAATGGCTCCATGGCTCAATATCCGATGGATAAAAAGCATCGCATGCCGGTCTTACCTGCACTATTACAGCATTACAGCCAATGCCCTTCAGTTTATCGAGCAGCGCTGTGAACTGTTGCTGTTGGTTTATGGAGGGCAATCCCGGTTTGGAAGGCCAGTCTATATTGGCAACCGTAGCTATCCAGGCAGCACGAAATTCCCGCTTGGGACTTTGAGCAAAAAGAAATACAGGAAAAAATAAAAAAAGAAAAAACGTGGGTAAAGCTCTCATCATAATTGCCCTTTAAGATAAAGCAACAAAATTACTCGCGCCCGGGTATTTTACATTATCATATTGGCGCACTGATAAATTATTCTGTAGCATATCATTTAATATTTTGAGCCAATGTCCTTTATCTCTTAACTTTAATATTAATGTAAAATCTCTTCTATGAAGAAGCAAAGTATTTCTGCAGAAGATAAAATAGCACTATACGAAAAAATGGTTGCCACCCATCCGAAAGCAGAACGAAAAGGTGATACAATTCCTTACACTTCTCTTAACGGCAATATGTATAGCTATTTATCTAAAGATGGTATTGTTGCACTTCGCCTTCCAGCCGAAGAAAGAACAAAATTTATTGAGAAATATGATGCTGCACTTATGACAGCTTATGGCATTGTACAAAAAGAATACGTTGCAGTACCGGATGGCCTGTTGACGAAAACGAACGAATTGAAACCTTATTTCGATATAAGCTATAAATACGCCACCTCACTTAAACCGAAGCCTACCAAAAAAGTAAAAAAGAAAGGTGGATAATAAACGTTATCCACCTAATGCATTTTATTTTTATTGACTGTTATTCCTTGACAAACTTTTCCGTTATTGTTCCAGCATTATCTTGTATGTGGATGAAATAAACTCCCGATGGTAGATCACCAACAGGTATTTGTTGCTGCTGACTTACTATCTCAGATTTTTTGACAACTTGTCCTAATTGGTTAACTATTTCTGCGGAAGTATGTCCATTTAGCTGATATGTCATTTTAACGTTCAGCATATTCTTTACTGGGTTAGGATATATCTGTACGGATTGTTGTTGTGATATTGTTCCAGGTACTGACGTGGCAATAGTTGAATCATATCTGATTATCTCTGAATCTGACAATACCCTGTTGTAAAGTTCTAAATCATCCAGTATGCCATTAAACCAGTAAGGAAAGTCTACAGAATCTCCGAAATCATTTTTACCAATAGAAATACCTTCAGTGCTTGTTTCTGTGGGTGAAGCCGAAGTAAGAGATTTTGCTTTCAATTCACCGTTAACATAAACACTAATGTATGTTCCATCAAAAGTGGTAACTACTCTGTACCATTTATTTTCTACTATATTCGGACTGTAATGAAGCGATGCATACGTGAGAGATGGATTCAGGCCAACACCACTTTCAAAACCATCTTTTGTCGTATCGATTGTAGAACAACTGCTATCGTAAGTATCATCACTAAAGTCAAAACAATAAAAACCTGGGGCATAAGTCGTACCTCTAAAAAGTATAGCATTTATCTGGCAATCACCTTGATAAAAACCTAGCACTTTTACAACTGAACAAATTGAAAAAGTAGAAACATTTAGATCGGATTGGTATGGCACAATTATATAACTATTTGCTCCGTTAAAATAATAACCAGTATGTGGAGCGCCACTTTCACCGGCAACAGATGTTAAATTATATGCCGTACCATCATGGCCTTTGCCTGTTGCGTCAAGTACATCCCCATTAAATTTCCAATGTGCAATAAGCCCGGTCGTATCCTGAGCAAAAAGTGAACAAACAATGAGAACTAATAAATTGGTAAGTAATAATTTTTTCATAAGTAAAGCATTAAATATTTGGCGCAAAAATAAAAATAAAATATCCCGGGACGAAAGGTATGTAATGAAATCCTACTTATACGGCGCCAAGTAGCTATATTATGTAACGAATGGATCAACCCTCCTCATTATTTTTTGAATCTACGGTTTTGGCAATTGTAGCAAATAGCTTCAAAAATTCATCTTTAGCCGACCGGGATACAGGTATACTCGTTTTATCAGACATTATTACATTCCCTGAACTTTCGTATCTAACAATGCAACCTAAATTGATGATATAAGACCTATGAACTTGATAAAAAGGGTGATCTTTTAATAAATTTTTAAACCGACCTATATTATATGAACTAAGCAGATTATTTTCTTTAGTCACAACTTTAGTGTATTTATTTAGAGCCTCCAGATATATAATGTCTCCTATATTTACATAATCTATTCCATTATTATTTTGAACACCAATTTTTGAATTAACAACCTGCTTTTTATTTTCGTCCTGCTTAGAATGCCTCTTATAGTTTATGCGTTCTACGGCTTTATTAATAGCCTTTGTAAGTTCACTATCTTCAACAGGCTTAAGTATATAGCCAGTCGCTGAAAACTTAAATGCTTCAAATGCAAATTCAGAATACGCTGTGGTAAAAATTATTTCACTTTGCAGATCCGGTAATAATTTCAATAAATCCATCCCTGTTTTTTCAGGCATGGAAATATCCTGGAACAGTATGTCAGGAGTTTTTATTCTTAATGCATGAAGCGCCTCTTCCCAATTATTATAATAACCCATTACTTCAATATCCTTATATAAATATCCAAGTCTTGCTATCAACAGATCAACCGCATCTTGTTCATCATCTACAATAATACAGGTATAGTTATTCATATTGATAATTTCTTATCCTTAATTCAACAATGGTTCCCGTAAGCGGGGATTCTTTATCTATATAGTTTATTTGGATGTTTGTTTTCTCATATTTATTAAAGATAGCAATTAGATCTTTAATAAGCTGATCACCGTATGACTCTTCTTTTATAGCACTCTGTTCCTTTATAAGTTTTGCCTGCTTGCGTCCTATGCCATTATCATCTATAATGCAAACTATTTCATTTTTTAATTCATCCATTCTAAACTCAATTTTTAAATGTCCCTGTTCTTTTTTATGAAATAACCCATGGTTTATGGCATTTTCAACTATAGGTTGTAATAGTAAGGTAGGGATCTTTACGTGCTTTACATTTAAGTCAGCATCTACTATTATCTCAACGTCAAATTTATCTTTAAATCGCGTCTGCTGAAGATCTGTGTATGTTCGTAAATTATTGATCTCTTCCTCTAATGTTATATACTTATTCCTTGCCGACTTTATATATGCTCTGAGTAAACGGGAAAACTTTGAAATATGGATATAAGCCCCATCCATGTTTTTCTTTTGTATCAATAGTAGCGCAGAACCCAAAGTATTAAAAATGAAATGAGGATTTATTTGTGAGTAAATCGACTTCAATTCTAATTCCAGTTGCATGCCTTTTTTCTCTGTATTCCTGGTAATCAACTTCCTGGTTATTGCAACAATGACATAAACAAATGTGATAAAGAAAATAATAATCGAGAGCCAAACTAATTTTCTACCAACAGATGTCTGCCACCAATAAGGTATAATATACAAATGAATATTTACATTATCGCTTTGCCAGGAGTTATCGCCAGCGATAATCGAGAATGCAAAATATTTATCTGCTTTTAATTCAGGAAGGGTTAATTCGTTATTACTTAATTCGTGAAATGCAGTATCAATTCCCTGTAACTTGTAAGTATATTTAACTGTACCATTGCCAACTGGGTTAATTACATCAAATTGCAATCGCCAATCTTTTTGGTCAATAAAGACTGTATCTCCAGCCTTAATATTTATTACTTTATTATCGTAGTTTAATATGAGCTGGTAAGGGGTTTTATCTTTATGAATATCATACTCATCTTCTGCAGGTATGTCTACCCAATAAACTCCTTTATTAGTTTTTACTAATGCTTTGTCAGCAGAAACCTGCATATCCTCTACATAATTATAGTTAAGGCTTTTTATATTCAAATAAGTAACAGGATCAGAAATTATAGCTGTGTCCTTTATTTTACCGAACAAAATTCCAAAATTACCGGCAATCATTAGTTTGTCATGATAAAGATCGATTACTGTCCCTGTTAAAGTGTAATTTTTGAATAACCGGGTAAACACATGATTTTTCAGGTTGAATAGGTATAATGCATTATAGTCCTTTATAAAAACATCACCATATCGATCTGTCAATATTTTCTCAATTTCTTTGATGCCAAATAGATCTAAAAGGGGTTTTGATATAGTTAACTTATGGTCGTTGGTATCAGCTATTAGTATTTTATTTCTATTATAGATCCAAAAAAATCGATTTAGAGAATCATAAGTAATTGCGAAATATCTTCCATCACTTATTGTTGTGATTTTAACTGAATCGTTATGGTAAAAAAAATGGCACACCCCCCGTCCCGCTGCTGGAATTGCTGCATAAATATTTTCACCTAATGTACTACTAGCTATTACGTCAGAAAATATCTGTCGATGAGGCATATATTTGTCTCCAAAGCCTTTTGAATCATAATTCATATATTTAATATGATCCCAAAATGGTGTAATCTTGTTATCCTTATTATTTAACCAATAAATTTCATTTCGAGCAAATAATAAAGAGCGAACACTATCATACCTTGTAATTTGCCTTATATTTTGAATAGAATCGTATCTGGAATAATGAATAGTACCATTTATTACTTTGGCTAAAGTATTTTTATAATCATTCCACCAAAAACCGATGCTATCATTAATACTACCTGCATATTTATAGTTGGCAAAATCAATTGTTGTATCTTTTCTAAACCTTGTTGCCTCAGGATAATTAATGAACAATCCATTCGCTTCTGTAGCACCAGCATTACCCCAAAATTTATCTTCCAGAATATCTATAACCTTATCCTTTTCATTACCAACCAGATCTTTTACAGGGATCATTTTAATTAACTGTAGATCATTATTATAAATGTATATGTCGTTAACTGTAAATAGCTGAAGTTCTTTTTTGTTTGTACTAACGGTAATGATTTGTTCCCCTCCATTTAGAGTATGTTTTCTATAAATGCCATCTATACCTAATGTTTCAAAATAGTTTTCTTTAGGTAAATATGAGATAAAATTATTATCGTAAATAACACCTACTTTATCCCTTTTTACGTAGTACTCAACATCATATCTATTTCTACGCCTGGCTATCGTAAAATTAAACCTGATGAAGTAAGTATACCCATCAGTGCTAATAATTTCTATCCCATTTTGTATCAGTTTAACAATATAAATATGCCGATTTGTGTTATGAAAAATATAGGGGTGAACAATATCATTATAAACGGAACAAAATACCGGACTATTCGGGTCGTAAAATATATTGGCAAACACTATAACTCCATTATATTCTGTCAGTTGACCAGGATATATTGTTTCCAACCCTCCATTTTTACATGCTATGTATTTATTATTATAGATGTACCCAATACCGTCTGAAATGCCAATCAACCAAATCCTCCCTTCATTGTCTTCAAACAAATGCCAGATATCATTCGTCGACAATCCATTTGAAATATTGTAGTTATAAAATCCATAGCCATTGTACCTTAATACACCTTTATCCGTGGCTATCCATAAATAACCATGTTGATCTTTTAGTATGTTGTAAACATGATTAGAAGGCAGACCATTATTTATATCAATATGATATTGATTTTGTATTTGCGCACCCGCAAGTATCTTCAGGAAAAACAAAGAGAAAAAAGTCAGGTATATTTTATGAGACTTCAATACACAGGTTTATAAGGCCTAAAGTAAAAATATTCTCAACAATACCCGGGAATTATTTAAGCTGATTTAGCTTATCCTGGAAACCTTGCCGTTATCCAGCTTATATTGAATGCTGCTTTCAGGACAAGTAGCAATGCCTTCATCATTAAACTTAAGGCGATGGCCATGCTCGCTCATCCAGCCGGTTTGGCGGGCAGGATTGCCTACAAGCAATGCATAAGGAGGAACATCTTTAGTAACCACTGCGCCTGCGCCAATAAATGCGTAAGCACCTATATCATGCCCGCAAACAATAGTAGCATTAGCGCCTATGGTTGCGCCTTTACCCACATGTGTGCGGGCATATTGTCCGCGACGGTTTACGCCACTACGAGGATTGGTAACATTAGTAAATACACAAGATGGCCCAAGAAATACATCATCATCGCACGTAACGCCGGTATATACAGAAACGTTATTCTGAATTTTTACATTATTGCCCAATACTACTTCAGGGGAGATCACTACATTCTGACCGATGTTGCAATTAGCTCCAATTTTGCAATGAGGCATAATATGAGAAAAATGCCACACTTTAGTATTGTCGCCTATTTCACAGCCATCATCTATAATAGCGGAAGGATGAG
>DATNFP010000032.1:0-7409 GCA_035606335.1 Flavipsychrobacter sp.
CTTTTAATTTTGCCCATACTTTGGCTGCCGCTCGGGCTGTTTTGTTTTGTCCGAATTCTACTACTGAGTAAAGGCTGCCATCCAGTTTTAGGATCATGCCATTACGAATATCTGCTGTTGTAGCCATTAATAATGATTATTTGATTTTTTGTCGGACTGCAAAAGTAATGATTAAAGGCAAAAAGAGAAATTAAGAAAATCAGGCCAATTTGCCCCTTAAAATCATGTTTTCTACCGGATTATTGCCAAAATCGTACGGAATATGGGCTAAAGAGGTCATTTTTTTAGTAATTATCAGGTTGGCTATTTTGCCTTTTGCTATAGTTCCCAGGTCGTTTTCCAGCTCCATAGCTGCCGCTCCATTGATAGTCACTGCGTTAATTGCTTCTTCAGGCGTCATTTTCAATTGTGTACAGGCAATTGTTAGCAGTAGTGGCACATTACCCGACGGACATGATCCCGGATTATAATCCGTTGCCAGGCATACAGGTAGCCCTGCGTCTATCATTTTCCTGGCTGGTTGATAGTGCATGCCTATGAAAAAGGCTGCTGCTGGCAATAAAGTAGGCATAGTATCACCTCCTTTCAGTGCTTCTATCTCGGCGTCTCCAACACATTCCAGGTGGTCTACGCTTATTGCATCATGTTTCACTCCCACTTGTACACCACCCGAATAATGCAGTTGATTGGCATGTATTTTTGGTTTTAGTCCATATTTCCAGCCTGCTTCCAACAATCTTTCAGTGTCAGCCACACTAAAAAAGCCTTCTTCACAGAACACATCCATATAATCAGCCAATCCTTCATCGGCTACTTTGGGTAACATTTCATTAATTATTAAGTTTAGGTAACCATCATGATTTGACTTGTAATCAATAGGATAGGCGTGAGCAGCCAAAAAAGTCGCCTTTATTGGTATAGATGCATTTTCCTTCAATCTGCGAATAACTCTTAGCATTTTCAGCTCTCCTTCTGTATCTAATCCGTAGCCACTTTTTATTTCTATTGCTCCCGTACCCTGACCGATTACTTCATATAGTCTTTCCAAAGATTTATCATAAAGCTCTTCTTCACTAATTTTATTAAGTCTGCGTGCAGAGTTCAATATACCTCCTCCTCGTTTTGCTATTTCTTCATAGCTCAATCCTTTTATTCTATCCTCAAATTCCTGTTCCCTTGGGGCGGCAAATACAAGGTGGGTATGCGAATCGCACCATGCTGGCAGTACCAATCTGTCACACGCATCTATAGTCTGTTCCGCGTGCATTTCCGGCATATCTATTATATCTCCGAAGCTGTGTATCATTCCGTTTTCTACCAGTAGCCAGGCGTGAGGAATATGAGGAACTTCCGCCATTTCTCTACCGCTTACCTTCTTTTTTATTTTTTCTATTTCCGTCTGGTAAAGGAACTTGATGTTGGTGATGAGAAGGCGCATAATGGATATTTGTCCAAAAATAAGTCGAAATAAATTTAATTGCCTTTTGGATCCTGTTGCTGGATATACATGAATAAACCACTATTGATTTTTGCTACAACTCTATAAGCATTTCAAAGGTATTTTCAGAAAATGAAACAACACACTATCAATAGCACTACTGCCATGCCCGATTATCTTTTAAATAACTTCTTCCCAATTCTATCCATTACTTCGTCTTTATAGTTTTTACTCAGGGGCAGGGAAATATTATCCAGTATCACTTCTGCACCGTCTATTGAGCGAACTGCGCTTATGGCTACCAGGTAAGATTTATGAATGCGTATGAACGAATTCGGTGGCAATTGTTCTTCAATGCCTTTAAAAGTAAGGTAGGTTATGTATTTTTTCTGCTTGGTATGTACGATAATGTAATTAGCCATGCCTTCTATATAAAGCACATCTGCTATCATGATCTTCTCAAGTCGTTGGTCACACTTAATGAAAAAGAAATCATCGGTTACATGACTTACAGTTTTGATTCTAGCATCTATGTAGTCGCGGGCTTTAAGAGCTGCTTTCAAAAACCTTGGAAAGCTAATGGGTTTTACAAGGTAGTCGAGCACATCCAGTTCATAGCCTTCCAGTGCATATTGCGAATAAGCAGTTGTGAAAATTATTAGAGGAGGAGCAGCAAGATTTTTTACAAAGTCAATACCAGTAAGTTTGGGCATCTGGATGTCCAGGAAAATAAGATCAATGCTTTTATGTTGCAGCCAGGTAGCTGCTTCTATGGCCGACTTACATTCTGCAACTGGGTTTAAAAATTCTACCTGACGGATGTGTTCCGCTAAGCCCTGCCGGGCAATAGGCTCATCATCTACTATCAGGCAATTGATCATTTGTATTGAATGCTTAAAAAAGTAGTAAATACATCCTGCTGTTGCGCAATATTGAATTCATGTTTACCCGGATATAGCAATTCCAATCTTCGTTTTAAATTTTGTATGCCCAGCCCCCCGGAAAATAGCACATCTTTTACCTGGTGTGTTTTGTCGTAGGTATTATACACATGCATTATAAATTTATCATCTTTTTGGCATAAAGAGATATTTATAGTGTTTTCCTGCGGGTTTTTATAATGTGATATATGTTTAAATGTATTTTCCACTATGGGTAGTATCAATAGTGGGGCTATATCAAATCCTTTCATGCCATCTTCAATATTGAGTTGAATGTTGGTGCCTGGCTCCAGGCGCAGAGTTTGAATAGCAAAATAGTTTTTTATGTAGGTGATTTCTTTGGTAATGTCCACTTTGTCTGAGATACATTCATACAACTGGTAGCGCAACATTTCAGAGAACGTCTCTACAGATAAACGGGCATTGGTGTTTTCTTTATTTATCTGGAAATAAATAGTGTTCATGACATTGAACAGGAAATGAGGGTTCATCTGCGAACGAAGAAAATTTAATTCTGTTTCAACTTTTTCTTTTTCAACTTCTATCAAGTGCCGCTCCATTCTAAAACGGTCTGAGATTATTTTTAACGCTATGCCAATTGCCAGGCCTATGAGATTATCCCAAAAGATGACATTGAGCAAGGGTAATAAAGGCACTTTCGCATCAAAGGCACTTTTTCCTATCATTAAATAACCTACGGCTTTCATTATAAACAAGCCGATAAATGCAAAACCAATAACAACGACAATAATATTAATGATAAATAGAACGATTCTTTTTTTATACAAAAACCTGGGGACTAACCAATATGCGCCTAAAAAAAGAGGGGGCATACTTATCGTAGTTAAAGCAATGGCCCATATTATTTGTATCCAGATAGCAAGGCTTGTATCGAAGTGTATAGTGAATATGAATAACACAAGTGCTGCCCAGCCAAGAAAATGTCCGAGCCTATATTCAAGTAATATTTTTCGGTAGTTAACAGGCATTAATATAGTATCATTATTCACACGACTAAATTACAATAGGACGCTTTGACTTGTATTTCCTGATGTCAAGTAAAAATGACCTCTTATCAAGTTTTTTTCGCGCCTTATCTAAATAACAAAAAAAAGTTATGTATGGATAATAATTTCAGGTTAGTTAGAAAAATTTACGAAAGAGACCCCTCAAAATATTATAGTTATGAAACTAAAATTTACTCTTTTTGCCATTGTAAGTATCCTTTTTTGGACGATAAGTGCCAAAGCCCAGACAGCATCCCGCTTAATTGCCCTAACAAGCTGTGCTTATGATGGAACAATATATAGCCCTCAGGATTCCGGAACTTATTCCTATTCTATGGGGCGGGGCATTGGCCCTAATGGCCATGGGTGGCTTTATGATTTGAACCACGTATATGCGTACAACAATACCACGTCTAAATATTCAAATTCTTCTCTGACTACACAGACTTTTGATGCTAAGAATAATTTATCAACAGTCTTAGTTCAGTCATGGGATACTTCTAGTAGCAGTTGGGCAAACGTGGAAAAAGATATTATTGGATATGACGCCGATAATAATGCTACTTCTTACACCGGCCAGGCTTGGAATCCATCAACAAAAAGCTGGCAAAATAGCAGCGAACAACTGAGCACTTTTGATTCAAAAAACAATATGATAAACAGAACTCTGCAACGCTGGGATATACCATCCAGTTCGTGGGTTGGTTTTGAGAAATTTGTTTATGCGTATAATAGCAGCAATAAATTAACTACATATTCACTACAGAGCTGGGATACGACAAGCAAGAGCTGGGCTACTTATTCTATTACATATTATAGATACGATATGAGCAACAATGACCTGGCTGATTCAGTTGTCAATTGGAACAAGGCTACCAGCTCGTGGACAAATTATGACCTGGACTTGTATACTTATAATAGTGCTAATAAAGTGCTCACGCAAATACATCAGCAATGGTACTTAGGTGCTTGGCTAAATTACCAGGATTATCTTTTTACTTATGATACAAGTGGCTATGAGACATCACAAACATGGCAAAAATGGGTTAAGGGCGCATGGCTAAATAATGTAAACTTTATCTATAACCGTGATGCAAGCCATATAAATTATCAATTCATTTATCAAAATTGGGATACAGTCACAAATAGCTGGTTAAATGCTACCAAAGCTGCAACTACTGATAATACTTATAATCAACCGCTGATCGAAACCGACTATGAATGGGATGCAGGCAGTAGCAAATGGGTATCAAATATAGGAGACAGAAGTACTCGCTATTATTATGAAACATATACAACATCTGTCGGTGCAATGAATACCGGAGGCTCAATAAAAATATATCCTTCGCCAGCTAATAGCATATTGGATATTGATATAAAATGGGACGAAGTACAAACGGGCATTATTGCCATTTATGATATGCAAGGCAGATTATGGCATCAATGGCAAACAGCTAATGGTGTAGCTTATCATAACAGCATCTCAGTTGCTCAATTACCTGCTGGAAATTATATCTTAAAAATAAGAGGTGAGAATGGGCAATTAGCTGATAGGTTTAGTGTGATGCATTAAAGAAAATCTGTGATTATTATAACCAATTTAGTAATGATTGTAATGAATGATTAAACTCCTAAAACATTTATAGTTATGAAATCAAAATATACTCTTTTTACAATTGTAAGCATCATTTTTTTTGCGGCACAGGGATATTGCCAAAAAGCATCACGATTGCTATATGAAATAGATAAGACGTATAATGGAACGACTTATGCCATAACCGATTCTGTTATATACAAATATTCTGGAGGAAGAGGACAGGATAAATTTGGTAATTGGCTATTTGATACCTCCTATACTTTTATTTATAGCTCATCGGGATATACAAATAGCGCCCGCACGATATCAACCTATGATGGACACGATAATTATTTAACCATAACGCAGCAGGTATGGGACGTGACAAGCAGCAATTGGCAAAACAGTTATACCGTAATAAACACGTATGATGTCAATAATGATCTTCTTATCAACCTTGTTCAGGATTGGAATGTAAGCAGCAGTAGTTGGGTAAATAATAATAGAATTGTAAATACTTATGATGCTCATTATAATCTGCTCACCAACATACATGAATTCTGGGATGCGACAAGCAGTACTTGGATAGGGGGGTATTATTTTTACGCCTACGTGTATGATTCTCATAATAATATTGACTCAGAAACCTCTCACACATGGAATAGTAGCAAAAGCATTTGGGATAACCGGGAATTGTGGGCATTCAAATATAACAGCAGCAATCATATAACCAGGGAATTGGGACAATTCTGGGATACTACCAGGGGATGGATTAATTTGTTTCTCGATACAAGCAGGCTTGATGCAAGAGGCAATGCAATAACAGATTCTGATTTGGGTTGGAATCCTTATGCCAGTAGCTGGTACAATTATATGTATGGTATTCAAACTTATAACAGCGCCAATTTAATCACAGGTGCTCTTAGTGAAAAATGGAGTACAGGGAAATGGGTAAATAACACACATGATACTGAAACTTACGATGCTGCAAATCGGCAGCTACTATATTTGAGCCAGGTTTGGGATAGTAGCACGTCTGCATGGCTCGATTATCTGGGCTCTTTGGATGAATACGATGCACATGGCGATGATACAACGATATTGTTCGGTGGTACTGGCGGAGTAAGCATATTTCATTATAGCGTCAAAACAGCATCTACTTACAATACCTATCATCAGCGTGTAACAGAGATACATACCAGTTGGAATGATACAACCGGTTCATTACAGCCTAATGCGGGAGATCAGGCTTTTTATTATTATTATCAGCTTTATACTCCTCCAGCAGGTGTCGCTTCTATAGAATCGCAAAATGGCAGCCTGAAAACATACCCTTCTCCTGCAAACGCAAAGCTTAACATCCAATTGAAATGGGAAGAGGAGCAAACTGCGATAATTGCCATCTATGACCTGAACGGCAGGCTATGGGAACAATGGCAAACCAATAAAACAGCAGACTATCAACAGGAGATTGTCGTTACTCCCTTGCCTGTCGGAAATTATATCTTAAAAATAAGAGGTGAGAACGAGCAATTAACTGGTAGGTTTAGCGTAGTGCACTAAATAAAATTGGCTACTGCTCTAGCAATTCAGTAAACTGTTCGCGGCATTAGTTTATTAATTCACGTATATTGGCAAGATCTATTATTGCCACTCGGTAAAATCTCAGTTTGATGATAAAATAATAATCATCATGGTTTTTCTTGATTACAATATTGCCCAATAATTTGTTGTGAATATCTTTTTTTGAAACCCCGGGAACTCAATAAGTACTTTGTAAAGCGAATAGCAATGCATCGACAGTTTATTCAAATATTTTTGAATAAAACTACAAGGAACCAATTCGCACAATGAGAAATAGTGGGGCATGATGGGGAATGTGTATTTTTCATATAACATTTGTCCATCAAAGCTTTCATAAGATTTAGCTATTTGTTTTTCCTCAATTCGAATTTTCATACCCAATAGGGAAAATGGGAAAAAGCCATAAAACACATTATCAAATTGCCGAATTGCCGAATTGCCAAATTGTCTAATTTTACAAGAATGCGCTTTATTAAAAAAGTACTGAAGTTCCTCGGCTACACCCTTGCGATATTTCTTTTACTTATCATTATTTTCTGTGTTTATGTATATCGGGTATCAAACTTTAGCCCTCCTGAAGTAGCTGATACCAGTGCGCTATCATTACAGAAAAAACATGTGGAAGGTAGCTTATATACAATAGGAGATAACTGGATAAGAAAAAATAAATACGGTCTGTATGAAATGTATGTTTCAGGTAAGCCTTTTGAGCGCGGTGTGAAAAATGGCAAGCTATCACAACAGCTCATTACAGACCAGGAAGAAGCTTTTACACAACAGATCAAACAAATGATTCCATCTGCTGGCTATCTTAAGTTTTTAAAGTATGTAATTGGATTCATGAATAAAAACTTACCAGATCA
>DATNFP010000033.1:0-18943 GCA_035606335.1 Flavipsychrobacter sp.
AAGGTTGGGCCATAGAAGTTGGTGGAATTGTAGCCACTGCTTATACAACTAATAATTCTGGCTGCTCTGCTTCTACTGGTTATGGTGGTGCTGGTGGTGGTTCTTTAAGTGGAAGTATAACAGGCTATACGAATAATGGTACAAATATCGCTGTCAAATGGGAAGGATCTTATGGGCCGCTTGCTATAACGCAGACCGTACAGGTAGATACTGGGGATGTATACTTCATAGTATTTGCGACGTTCAAAAATACAAGTGCCAGCACGGTAAATAATATTTATTATATGAGAACTGTTGACCCGGATAATGATGTGACACTATCCGGCGACTATACCACTAGGAACGTTCTTACATATCAGAATCCCGATGCAGATAATAAAGCAATGGTGTCCACATGGGGAACACATTATCCAGAAGCCTTCTTAGGGTTAGGTACAGAAGATTGCCGTGCGGTTCCGTTTATTATTAATAGTGGTTTGATTCCAAATGGTAAACCCTCAAGTTATTTTAATGACAATGGTCCTGATCAGGTAAAAACAGACTCCTTGACTCAGGACGTTGGTGTTGGGCTATCTTTTAAAATAGGTAACCTGGGCCCTGGTGATAGTACCTCTATTGCATATACCTATTGTTTGAGTATTGATGAATTAGATTCTGCATTTGCGGCTACAAGACCTAAGTGGATATTGAACAGTGATAGCATTAATCGTGTAAATGGTGATACGGCTGCCGTATGTAGAAATAGTGTATCTACATTAGGTATTGTAAATGGTTATGGTTATGACTGGAACTGGTCTGCTTATCCCGCTGGGACTCCTATTAGTCCTACTACTGGCCCAACTGTTAACGTAACTATAGGTACTACCCCAATCTTCGTTACAGCTATAGGTACAAGCCCTGCATGTTTTACAGACACTATAAGGATGACAATTACTCCGGATCTTACTCCGCCGGCCCCTACTTCTGCTGTATATACATACTGCCAGTACGATTCGGCTAAGGCATTAAGGGTTACAGGTTCAAATATCACATGGTATACTTCAGACACTGCTACCACTGGTTCTAAAATAGCGCCTAAGCCTAACACTTATGTTCCGGGTACTTATGTTTGGTATGTAAGTCAGACAGTGAAGGGATGCGAGGGTGATAAAGCCGCTATTACTGTGATAGTGCATCCGGGATCTGTGGATAGTTTCGGTGTAGATTATCATTATGGTTGCTCTCAGGATACAATAGCATTTACTAATTTATCCAAGGGGGTAATACAAAATAATATATGGAAGTTTGGAGATGGCACAACGGATACTGCTATTAATCCTACTCATATTTATCCCGTACAGGATACATATAGAGTGGTGCTTACAACCTTAAATAATTTCGCTTGTAAATACAGTTATTCACAATTGATAGATACAAGACACCCTCTCAAGGCATCTTTCAAAGCTAGTGCAGATAGTATCTGTCAGGGCAAGAGCATAACATTTACTAATCATTCCGTAGGTACCAATCCTTCATTTGCGTGGTATTATGGTGATGGCACGCCTGTAGACACTACTGTTAGCCCTGTGCACCAGTTTAATGCCGCTGGAACATTCAACGTCGTAATGATCGAGAAGGATTTTGTTCCATGCTACGATACAGCTAAACTAACAGTATTGGTAGACACGATGACTTCTGCAAATTTTGCTGTAAGCGATACTTCAGTTTGTGTTGGTCAGCCAATATACTTTGCTGGTCAATGGTCAAACACTGGTAATAAGACATCTCTTTGGGATTTTGGTGATGGAACGGTTATACACAACGAAAAAACATTGCAGCATGCTTACGATGAAGCAGGTAGTTATAATGTGCATTTAACTGCTACATACCGTATCTGTCCTGATACTTCGTTTGTTAGGAACATTGCAGTTAATCCATATCCGCACATTGACTTAGGACCTGATACTTCAATTTGTCCTAATAGTGGCGATGCAATTGTTCTGGCAGATTTGATAAATATGAGCAATCAGGCTGCTACATGGTTATGGAGCGATAGCGAAACCACTGCGTCTATTTCTGTGAACCATTATGGTCTGTATGAAGCAACCGTAACGATTCATGGTTGTTCAAGCTCTGATACGGTTAATGTGAAGAACGATTGCTATGTCAATGTTCCGAATGCGTTTACTCCAAACAATGATGGTATAGATGATTACTTCTTCCCACGTCAGTTATTATCAAGTGGTGTAACTGCATTCAAGATGGATATTTATGATCGTTGGGGTGTGAAGATATTCGAAACTACAAATACCGAAGGTCGTGGTTGGGATGGTAGATTTAATGGGGCATTACAGCCAACAGGCGTTTATATTTACATAATAGACGTAATTCTTAAGAACGGTGAAAAACACCACTATCAGGGTAATGTGACGTTGCTAAGATAGAGTTGAAATAAAAATTTCATAATAGTACAAATGGTGCAGTAATATTACTGCACCATTTGATTTATACAGACCGTAAAACGAATTATTATCATCATTTTAAATTATTTATATGCCGTCAGTGATCAAGCGTATTATTCAGTATAATAGTTCTTTGCCTGATAATTTACGCACATTGAAATATGATGCAATGAAAGAAAGTCCCTTTCGTTTTTACAGAGGTACTTGCCATCTGTTTGCCGAAGATTTTACAAAGATTTATGGTTATAAATCAAAGATAAGAACGTGGATTTGCGGTGACTTGCATTTTGAAAATTTCGGATCTTATAAAGGTGAAAACAGGCTTGTATATTTCGACATTAATGATTTCGATGAGGCAATACTGTCTACCCCACACCCTGAAATAACAAGATTTTTAACCAGCATTATTATTGCAGGTAATCAAATTGGAGCTCCTAATAAGCAAATACATGATGCCATAAAAGAAACTATGGCAACGTATACAGAAACATTAGCTATTGGTAAAGCATTGATGATGGAACGCGATGTAGCTCATGGAGAATTGAAAAAATATTTCGATCAGCTTAATAACCGCAATAGAGCATCATTCATAGCCAAGCATACAATTGAAAAGGATGGCAAGTTGGTTTTGCGAAATGATGAAAAACTGCGCCCGGTCGACGAAAAGCAAAAAAAGATAATTATCAAATCGCTTAAATATCTGCTTCAGCATGATCCCCATTTTTCTAACCTCGAATTTGAAGATGTAGCTTTTAGAATTGCCGGCACAGGTAGTCTTGGATTACAGCGTTATTGCGTATTGTGTTACCATGCAAAAAAAGGAAAATATTATCTCATAGATATTAAGCAGACAAGAGAGTCGTGTTACAAAAACAATATGTCCATTAGTCAATATAAGTTTAAAGACGAAGCCGAAAGAATAAATTTTATTGGTGAAATAATGCAGTTTAATGCTCCGGGTTTTCTTACTTCTATTCAAATAAATGATGTTTGGTATGTGGTTAAAGAGTTACAACCCGTAATAGACAAAATAACATTGGAAGATTTTAAAAACGATTTTCCCGGGTTTAAAAATGTTGCAATAGAAATGGCTTCTCTTATTGCGTATGCTCAGTTAAGGAGCAGTGGCCGCAAAGGTTCGTCTACTGCAGATGAACTAATAGATTTTGCTGAAAAACAGCAGTGGCAAAAAAATATGATTGAATTAAGTTCTCAGCTGGCAGATAATAATAATCGTTATTATAATCAATTTTCAGAGTACGAAAAGCATAAGGATTAGCTATCAATCTTATCACAATAGCTTTAAAACATTCTGCGCACAATTTTTGCAATATTTTTTTGAATGTGATTAAAACGTTGATCTTGTTATAATTAATGATGGTTTTAAACGTTACAGTTATATAAGATTCAACATTTTAGAAAGAAGCTAAATATTTGATATTGAACAACTTACTGAACAATAGGATAGTATCATTTTTTTTAACTATAGCCTGTATTTTGTTCTCGTCTGCTGTTTATGGGCAAAGATTTGCCAATCTCGATAGCTTAAAACTGGATAGTATACGAATATCACATCACAAATTCATAAATAATGTTTTTCAGGAGGCAATAAATTCAATTAAAAGGTCTTCGGACACATCCAACGATATTTATCAGAATGGTAAAAGTGAAGATCCATACCTGCCCTATCAGGGCAAGATTATAAGGCATATTAATGTTGAGTCGCTTGACTTTGCCCGGTCGTTTTCCGATACTTCGAAACGCATCAATACCTTTATCGCGAACGTAGCAAATGCTACACATACTACTACAAGAAATTTTGTTATCAGGAATAATCTGTTCATTTATGAAAATACTCCTCTGAATGCTTATCGTGTGGCTGATAATGAAAGGTATTTGCGTACACTCGATTATATTCATGATGCACGTATTATCGTCAAGGAAATTCCTGACAATCCGGATTCTATAGATATTCTGGTAATAACAAAGGATTTTTATACCATTTCCGCTGATGGGGCTTCAAATGGATTTAACCATATTCAGGGTAGGCTTGTTGATGCAAATTTAGCAGGTATGGGACAGAGGGTGGAAGTAACCGGGCTGTATGATTATAATCGCCATCCTGAGTGGGGATTCGGTGCATTATACAGAAAAAATAACATTGGACGCAGCTTCATTAGCGCTACAGTAGGCTACAGTACAATGCTTATTAACCCATATACAAGAGAAGAAAACTCAACGGAGTATGTAAGCTTCGATCGGCCGCTTGTTTCCCCGTATTCTCATTTTGCGGGTGGGCTCACTTTAAGTCATAATGCAGGATACAATTCATATAATATTATACCTGTTCAGAATGTTTTTATTTACAAATACAATTTATATGATGGATGGATTGGCTACAATCTGGGCATTAATAAGTTATCTGCCAATAATGGCACAATAAGAGATAGAAAATTTTTGAGCTTTCGGTATTATAATTATCATTTTACAGATGTTCCTGCCCAGGTTGAAAATAACTTTGATCCTATATATAATGATAAGCAAGCAGTATTGGCACAGTTTACATTATTTCGTCAGGATTATTATAAGACACAATATATTTATGGTTTTGGTACTACAGAAGATCTTCCCTATGGATACAACATTGCTCTTACCACCGGTTGGTATAAGCAACTTAATTTAGAGCGGCCCTATATAGGGGTGCATACACAGAATTATATCGCCACTAACCAGGGTGATTTCATTCAATTATTCTCAAGAATTGGTGGCTATGATTACAAGGGCGAACTGCAGGATCTGAACTTTATGTTTGGCACTGAGATTTTTAGCCGTTTATTTTTTTGGAATGCGACAAAAATCAGGCAATATATTTTTGCAAGCTATTCCGGAATATATAATAGTATTACATCCCAGCCTCTCAGAATTGATAATCAGTATGGCATACGTGAATTTCTTTCAGATTCAGTTTATGGAAACAGAAGATTAAATCTGCAGCTTGAAACAGAGTTTTATTTAAAATACAAAATATTGGGTTTTCAGTTTGCACCTTTCCCCTATGTTGATTTAGCGCTTATAAAGCCTTCCAATGCGGGTCCTTTCGAATATCAATTGTATAGTGGTATCGGTGGAGGTATCCGCGCAAGGAACGAAAACCTGGTATTCGAAACCATTGAATTAAGGTTTTTCTTCTATCCGGTAGCGCCTAATGATATGCGTGGCTTTAAAGTAATACTCAATGCAAATATTAGATATAGATATACAAGTAATTATGTGACAGCTCCCGACGTTGTGCAGCTTAATGTGAGTCAATAGCATTGCATAATAATTCAATGCATTAATTTTGGAAAAAAAATAATGCAGATACAGCATGAGGACAATGGGAAAAAAGGGCGGTTCTTTGTAAATGAAAATGGCAAAGATTTAGCAGAAATAGTATATGCTTGGTCCACACCCACCATAATTGTTATTCATCATACAGAAGTAGATCCACAACTAAAAGGACAACGTGTAGGCAACAAGTTGGTAGATGAAATTGTTGCATGGGCCAGAAAGAATAATCTTAAAATAAATCCGCTATGCCCGTTTGCTAATGCTGTCTTGCACAAGAATAATGAATATCATGATGTTTTATTTAATTAATACATCAAAAAAGCCGGCTGATTATCAGCCGGCTCTTGCTATGAACTAAAAGTAATCTTATTGTTTTATCCATTTCAACACTAATGGATATTTCCAATCGTTACCGTCTATATGGATCATATACATGCCAGGCATCAAAGTAGCTGATGGCAATTCAATATTTTGACTTCCCAATTGGTTAGTTTCATTTTGCTGCCATATCACTCTGCCTACCACATCAACTATTTTTACTTCGTAAGAAGCTTTACTGTTCAGGAACATTTTAAGCTGTGATTGCGAAGTAGATGGATTAGGAATGATCTCTGCATACTGTATTGGTGTAACAATATTGGCAACACCTGTTGGTTGTATAGTTCCTGAATCATTTAGGACATTATACTTTGGCATTGGCCTGCCTGTGCTATCTACCACCTTTGTACCCATCAGGTTCAGATAAAGCATTTCACCTGCAGACGCGGTAGTTGGAATAGTAAGATTTAATGTTGCAATTGTTCCTTGCCCGGTTGCATTGCTATGATTAGTACGTGCATATGCCCAGTCTATCTTATTGCTGTTAATTGTTTTTGTAAAAGACAAGGTATTGGCAGAAGTGCCAAGCCAGCTTGTTGGATAGCTGATTGTTGGAGCCACATCCAGGGGCATTCCACCTATATCAATAGTTGTTGCTATTCCATATAGATTATTCATCGGTATTGTTGCATCTCCTATTTTTATAGGAATAGATACTGTGGTTCCTGGTGAAATTGTTATTCCCGTAAGGTCAAAGTAGAGGTCTGGTAAACCTGCAATTCTTGCAGCATTTTTAATATTTCCTTTTGCATGTACTAAACCATAGTTTGCAGTAACGGCCGCAAGGTCAAGGGTATCAACAGTGCCATCTCCATTACAATCTGCATATTTCATATTCACACCACTTACAAATGATGAAGGCCAGTTGGCGCAATATTGTCCTATCCAGCTTATAGTCGGTGATGTTCTTGTAGGTCCGGTCTGTCCATATGCCACAGCTATAGCAAGTGGATCATAAATATTCGCCGTCTTGTCATCATTAGCGTCGCCAGGATAAACAGAGTCTGTATTACATGCAGCTGTTTTAACCAATACTGTATAATATGCCAGGCCTCTTACACTGCACGTTGTGTCGTATGCCTCAATATTAATTGTAAAATTTGGAGTAACAGAAGGATCTAAAGTCGCAGGTGTCGTCCAGATTATAGTTGCTGTCGCGGATGATGTTGCCGGGTTCATGGTTGTAAATTCGGTATAAGGCCAGGTAAATGATGAATTAACTAAGGCGAATACTGAATCATGAGTATTTGAATCTGTTAATGTAATAGTAATGGTGTCTGTTTTCCCCGGGCAGGTAGTATGTACAAAACTGGTACCAGTTTGTGGCAATGGCGCTTTTGCTGATGAATAAGGTGTTTGCAATGTAAGCCATTCACGCATAAAATAGCCTACAAGTTTGCCTGCACGATATTCGCTTGTTTTCATAGCAAGAAAATCATTGCTTAACAGGGCACCAGCTCTGATAGTTAACAATTGTGTAGCATTATTTGTAATTGTATAGCTACCACTACCTAAAGGCGATGATGAGTTATAGCCGGAGGTATATAGCTCGCTTCTTCCTCCTGGCCCTGAGCCCATATCAGTTTGAGGTACCATCATCTCAATATCAATGCTATCATCATCTGCATCCACAGCCTGTACCGGAATGGTATTTACACTGTCATTTGTAAGATAAAAAGGTGGATAATTGGCTATTTTGGCATTGGAGTTGATTGCAACACTATTATCTAAGAATGCTTCAAGATACATATCGTCGGGCGTTATATTAGCCGCTATAACGTCTAATGAAGATGCCGACGCATATATTTTCCAATCGTTACATGCAGATAAGCTAACTGTATCTGAAAAAACCGTAGCTATCCAATAAGGATATGATCCTCCGGAACAGCCCACACTAGCAGAGGCGCAATATAAATTGGTTAGAGTATCATACTCAAGGAAGGGTAGTGATCTGTTAAAATTATATCCGCAACTGCTTGAGTAGAAATACACGGTGGCTCCTAAAGCGGTGTCCGGCATATGACCATTACATTCGTGATAAAGGGTGTAATAGACTCGATAATTGGTACCTGTAAATTCGTATCGTAATTCACCTCCTTGTATTCCCGAGGCAAATATTTTTGAGCTGACTAATAGGCATAGTAGAGCCAGGTAAATTTTTTTCATAGGTTAAACGTTTCTAAGAAATACAGGGCTAAGCCTTGAAAAGGTTGGGTAAATACTTAAAAAAACATTAAAAAATATAGCAAATATTCTTATGTGAGTATAAATACAATTTTTCTCAAACCCTTAACTTACTAATTTGCAGCGTAACTACTACATTCGCACTCTAACTCATATCAAATGTTGCAAACAGAATATATTCAGGTGCCTTATGGCAAAACTGTACATGGTGAAGAGGAAATAGAAGCAGTGGTAAATGTATTGCGTACATCCACTCAAATGGGTAAAAATGTACGTACAATGGAAGAAAGGGTAGCTGCTTTATATGCCAAAAAGTATGGTATAATGATAAATAGTGGCTCTTCTGCACTATATCTGGCCGCCGATCTCATGAATTATGAAGCTGGTGCTGAAATTATTACACCTGCATTAACCTTTTCTACCACAGTAGCTCCTCAGGTAAAAAGAGGATGGGTACCTGCGTTTGTAGATGTAGAAGAAGGGACGTACAATATAGATGCAAACAAAGTAGAAGAAATGATCACACCAAAAACAAAGGCGATGATCATTCCTAACCTTATCGGAAATCTTCCCAATTGGAAAGTTCTTCGCGAGATTGCTGATAAGCACAATCTGTTTGTATTGGAAGATTCTGCAGATACATTAGGTGCGGAAATAAATGGTAAGTCTTCAGGTCGCTTTACTGATATGAGCACCACAAGTTTTTACGGTTCTCATATTATCAACTGTGCGGGTAATGGGGGTATGTTATGTGTAAATACAGAAGCATTTTACAATCGTGGTCGTCTGTTACGCAGTTGGGGACGTAGTTCTTCCTTGTTCGTTGAATCAGAAAAAATCGAGAATCGTTTCAACGTAGAAATAGAAGGAATTCCTTATGATGCAAAATTTGTCTTTGAAGAACCCGGCTATAATATCGAACCTTCCGAAATGGGGGCAGCATTTGGTATAGTGCAGTTAAATAAGCTTGCTCAGAATATAGACACACGAACTGCTAATTATCACCGCATGCGTGAATTCTTTAGTCAGTATGAAGAGTATTTTATTCTGCCAAAACAATTGCCTGATTCACGCACAGGCTGGCTGGCATTTGCCGTTACTATCCGTGAAAGTGCACCATTTATTCGTCGTGATTTACAGATATTCCTCGAAAAAAGAAATATCCAAACACGCACAGTATTCACTGGAAATATTCTACGCCAACCTGGCTTTAAGAACGTGCCAAGCAAAGCAGCAAAAGGTGGTTATCCCGAAGCGGACAAAGTGATGCGCGGGGGTATGCTTCTTGCCTGCCACCATGGTTTGAATGATGCACAGATAAATCATATCATGGAGAGTGTGACTGAGTTTATGAAAAATCTTTAATTGTAATGTTAGATTTGATAGTTTTAATACCACTTTTTTATTTAGGATATCGAAATAGTTTAATTGCAAAACGTAAAGGCAAAAATGGACTTGCCTGGATATTGTTAACTGTACTTGCTTGTTATCTAACGGCTACTTTTGGAATTTCTATTCTCTTAAGTTTCTTCTATAAAGGCGATGTAAACGTATTAATTAATTTATCTAAAACTAACCAACAGGCTTTTGTTAATCAGATAGCTCCATTTTTCCTTGAGCCAATAAGATTCATCTTTATATTGCTCTGTGGTTTCGGTGGTTATTTATTGATTAGGTATATATTAGAGAGGAAGCCGGATATTAATAAAAGGAAAAATAATGGGATAGAGGAACAATAAGCTACCACCCTAATAACGTTTTTAGCTTAGACATACCACTTTTACTAACAGTAACTTTTGCACCACATTGTAGTAATGCGATGTGGCTTTCTTTTTCATAAGGCTCTATGCGTAGCAATTGTGTTACAGGTATGATATATGAGCGGTGAACTCTTACAAATTGCTGCGGGTCTAACGATTGTTCAATGTAGGATAATGTGCTTTTCTTTAAATAGCTACCCTCTTTAGTAACAATTTTTACATAATCATCATTCGCCTCCAGGTAATAAATATCCTGCGCAGCAATAATGCGTATCAGTCCATTGTCTTTTACTACTATACGATGCTGATAACCCTCATATACCTGGTTGGGAAGTAATGATTCATTAGCAACGGTGGTTTGTTTAGAACCTGCTTGTGCCAGCCATTTTTGCATGGCTTTATCAAAGCGCTCTTTAGTTATTGGCTTTAGCAGATAGTCAATGGCGTGCGCTTCAAATGCTTTTATTGCATATTCATCAAATGCAGTAGTGAATATCACTGCCGGCCTGTTATCTAATAGTTCAAGCATCTCAAACCCATTTACTCTTGGCATCTGCACGTCAAGAAATATCAGGTCTGGGGTATGCTCCTGGATAGCTTTAAAACCTTCAAAGCCATCAGAGCATCCTGCCACTACCTCCATTTCTTTATATGATTGCAACAAGGTTTTTATCAGTTGCCTTGCCAGCGGTTCATCGTCAATTAGTATTACCTTGTACATTTGTTTGTGGTATTTTTAAAATGGTAGTAAAGGTGTTTCCGTCTTTTTTTGTCTCAAGCAGATCTGTTCTTGCAAATAATAAATACAATCGCCTTTGAATACCCTCAAGGCCAAATCCCGTTCCCTTTGGCGGAGATGTCTGAGGATCGTATGGATTAGTAATTTCTATTGTTAATAGTGATGATTGAAGCTTGATATGCATCTTTATTATAACCGTACCTGTTTTTCCATATAGCCCGAATTTAATCGCATTTTCCAGCACAGGTTGCAGCAAAAAGGGCGGTATAGTTGCATCATCAGTATATTCTTTTTCAAATGCTACCTGCAGTCTGTCTCCAAAACGGATAGACTCTATGGCAAGATATGCTTGTATATACACTAATTCCTCTTCCAATGGTGTTCGGTCTTCCGATTCCCGTTTTACAGAGTTGCGCAAAAAATCAGATAGCTTGCCTATCATTTCCTGCGCTTTATCTGGCTGTATCATCACCAGTGCGCTTATAGAGTTGAGGCTATTGTATAAAAAGTGTGGTTGCAGTTGTTGGCGTAGCTTAAAAAGTTCTGCTTCGCGAAGCAGAATGCTGGCGTCCGATTGCTCCAGGAATTTATCTTCAATGGCTTCGCTTTTTTTACGGAAGGCAACGTATGTTGCGATCCATCCGAATAATAGCCAGTTGATAAACACACGCAGTGGTAAAGTATGCAGAGCCCACGTTGTGTAGTAGTTATCATCACTTTTAGTAAGCCACCATTTTAATATTTGCCATTCGGTTGTAGCTATTGTAATACTGAAAAAGGTTGAAACAATAATTGCATACAATATTATTGCAACTGGTGTAGGGTAGGCCTCCACTATCATATAGATTAGCCATACTGCGGCACACAAAAATATAGTGTTAAGGGTAGTATCCTTTATTACATATTCCCACTTCAGTTGGGCAACATCCGATAGTAAATACAGTTGTACAGCAACTACCACAATGATGTGTAGCGCTAATACCGAACGGATATTTTTGGTTAATAATGACAATAAATATTTTTTAGAAGGGCAAAGGTATTACTCAGCCCAAAGAGGAGTTGCTATAGGTTCTACTTCTTTTACCATCGAAAATAAAAGCGCCCCATTGGTAAGATCCACAGGCTGCAGGTCTTTTACGGCAAGCAGCTTCCAGCATACGGTTCTTCCATGGCGGTCTATAATAGTGCACTCTTCATCCTTTGCCATTTTCCTGGCATTTTCCAGGGCATGTCTCTCATCGTCTGCATATACCAATCTCCATTGTTCATCATACTGGTCTGTTGGCAGCCCTTCACATTCTATTTGATAAATAATTTGCGCGGTGAATGGTTTCATAAACTTATTTTTGAAGATAAATAATATTATAAGCAACCTTACTAGTAAGACTTTATCTCAATGCTGCCGAATGAACAGCTACCTCTGAGAATAAGCACTTTTTTATCATCCCCTGCGGGGGCTGTACGTATCATACGTTCGTCTTCCACACTTCCGAAAGATGGGTTTATTTCATTTTGTATTTCCCAATGTGATGGCACAATCAATTCCACTCCGCCAAATGATACTTTGAAGGTTAGCACCATAGGTTGTACACTACTATCTGCCTGCATCAGGTTTATTTCAGTCCCACCAAAAGTTGTAGTAACCATACCTCCTCTGAATTCTTTCGAGGTAACTATTTCTTTCCTTCCGCCGAAGGTTACATCCATATTAAGCATATTATCTGTAGTTGTTATTGTATCCATGTTGCCATTAAAGGGAGGGCGTCTTCTTCGTGGGCGCGTTATTATTGCAAATCCTGCTATTATAAATAGCCCTGGCCATATAAAGTGGGTTGAGGGTTGCCCGAATATTACAAATTGCGGTGTGAGATTAGCGGCTCCTATTATTATTAATATCCACCAGGCTGGGTTATGGAAGCGGCTTTTTAAGCCAATTATTAAACCTATACCTATTAATACTACTGGCCATGTTAACGCAAAATCAAAGTAAAAAACCCCCAGCGTTCTTAAAAGTAGAAATATACCTATAGCTATTACTATAATACCGAAAGTGATCCCATCTCCTCTATGATGATGACGGTTGCGACGGCAATCACGATAGTAATCTTTATTCCGGTAAAATTGACGACTTGACATCTGGTCTCCTTAATTTTTCATAAAGGTATAATAGTCAATATCGCCAGGAAATACCTATTAGGTAAGAAAAGTATCAAGGTCGGTAAATGGCGGTAAAAAGTCGGTGAATATTATTGCTTATATAGCAAATTGGTTTAAAGCTTCTTAGGCTTCCACTTTAACTGGGGAAATATTTTCTTTCTTAATATAAAATAATCCCATACAATGCTCCTTTTGTAGATGCCTTCTTCGTTTCTTTGCTGTATCAGCTTTTTGTTGTCCCTCCTGCGTTGCAACCATTTTCCCAGGTCTCTGTAAAAATGAAAATGGGCTTTTATAATGGTCGCTGTTTCTTTAAACTTTCCTGTAATAAATAGCCGTGCTCCTGCAACACCATCCAGCAATAATCTTAGCGGGAACAGCCACAACAGCTTCGATGTTTTCTCATTTTTTATCAGCAGTATCAGGTTATTACGAAAGTTATAGTACAGTTTTTGTGGGCTTCCATAGCTTATAATACTTCCTCCCACATGGTATACTGTTGATCCCCCGATGTATCCTATGCTATAGCCCATATTTTTTATGCGCCAGCAAAGGTCAACTTCCTCCATATGTGCATATAGATCCGGATCCAGGCCACCGGCTTTGTGATAAAGGTCAGCTCGCAGCATTAAGCATCCGCCCGATGCCCAGAATACCTCTATATTGTCCTCATATTGGCCATTATCTTTTTCCAGGTCATTAAAGATGCGTCCCCTGCAAAAAAGATAGCCGAGTTTATCTATAAATCCGCCGCCCGCGCCTGCATATTCAAAATATTCTCTTTCCCGCCAGTAGCGTATCTTAGGTTGGCATGCTGCAAGTTTTTCATGTTGTTCCATAGCTTTATAAAGCGGAGGATACCAGCCTTCGGTCACTTCAAAATCTGCGCTAAGTAGTATATAATATTTAGCCTTTATTTGCTTGAAAGCCTCGTAATAGCCATTAGAAAAGCCGCGATTGATGCTTATCTGCAAGGTCTTTATGGTAGGAAAATTTTCCTGCAGGTAGTGATAAGTATCATCTGTAGAAGCGTTGTCCACTACTATTACATCGTAGCCTGTGTTAGCTTCTTCTACAATTTTTGGTAAGAAAAGCTCATGCCACTTTTTGCCATTATAGCTAAGAATAACGACGGCAGTATCTTGTGAGCATACAATCATTGCGATAGGGACAATGACTTATTTATACTTGGGACTATAAAGAGTGTTATCTGGAACTTTAACATCATCATTTTTCTGGAAACGATGCTCATATAGATTATAGCACCCCGCAAGTATGAAAATAAAGTAGCCGAAAAAGCTCAATAAAAATAAAAAACGGGATTTTGATGGCTTGCTTAGCTCAATATCCGCCGGATTGTCTATTACTTTTTCCTGGTTGTTTTGTTGATTATCCATGAAGGAGAGAATTTCCGCTTGCAAAAATAGTAGTTATTCCATCAAAATCATAATATTTTTACCATCATTTCGTTTTATCTCAGGCCATTATGCGACAATACATTAATTGGAAATCTTATCTGATATTGGTTGCGCTATGTATTGTAACTGCTTCTATTTATTATACTAGTCAACTCGCTGGTAAGCTTGCAAAAGAAGAGAGAAAAAAAGTTGAGCAATTGATTGATGGCATTAAGACGATGCAAAAATCTGCTAACAATCAGGAGGTCGACTTTGCATCAAATGTTATTACTCAAAATACTACCATACCACTCATTATGACTAATGAGAATGGTAAAATACTTTTTTTTAATAATATCGATACCGCACATACTACTAATTCACAAAAATTATTACAGGACCGTCTCCGTCAATTCAAAGCCGAACATGCTCCCATTGTTTCCAACTGGGGACTTGGTGTAAATTATGTTTATTATGGGGAGTCCTATTTGCTCACTGAGCTTCGTTATTTTCCTTATGTGCAGTTGTCCATTATTATAGTTTTTCTGTTTGTTGTGTTGTTGGCGTTAAGCTCTGCGCATCGTTCTCTTCAAAACCAGGTATGGGTAGGGCTTTCAAAGGAAACTGCTCATCAGTTAGGTACACCGCTTAGTTCTATAGAGGCATGGATGGAATTATTAAAAGAGCAGGGCGGAAACAATGATGCAGTAACCGAAATGCAAAAAGACCTTGATCGTTTAAAACTCGTCGCTGATAGATTTAGTAAGGTAGGTAGCGCTCCTCAATTGGAAGAGCAGGATTTGATACCTCACATGCGGGATATGACAAGCTATATGCAACGTCGTGCTCCCAGCAAAGTAACTATAAGTCTTCATAGCAATGAAGAAGAGATCCCTGTACATATCAGTGGTCCATTGTTCGATTGGGTAATAGAAAATTTAATTCGCAATGCACTGGATGCAATGGCAGGAAAAGGCAGCATAGATATACAGATCACAAACCATCCCCAGCATGTATGGATAGATGTGTCTGATGATGGTAAGGGTATTCCAAAACATCAGATAAAGAAAATTTTTGCTCCTGGCTTTACCACAAAAAAAAGAGGTTGGGGATTAGGGTTGTCTTTATCCAAACGTATCATCGAGCAATATCATCATGGTTCCCTTTTTGTAAAGCACTCCGAAGTAGGTAAGGGAACAACTTTTCGAATTGTTTTAAGACGATAAAAATCGCTTTTATCTTTTCGCTTTTACATTTACCTTTGCAATCCCCTCAGATGCGGCGGTGGCGAAACTGGTAGACGCACTACTTTGAGGTGGTAGCGCCTGTAACGGGCGTGGGAGTTCGAATCTCCTCTGCCGCACCTTATAAAGCCCCTTTTTCGGGGCTTTGTTTTTTCATGTATAGTGTATTGATATACAGACGCCTGCATGCTAAATATAACGATTTATAGGCATTGGATTAATGTATTTTTATATGTTAAAAATGATTAATTAATTCCTTAATAAGTTGTTAACCCGCCGTAATAGTTTTTTTACTTTTTATTCTCGTCGCACCTTGTATTAGAAAGTAATTTTTACCCCAATACATGAAAAAAATTAACGTAGCTCTCGTTGACGATGAGATTTCGAACGTTGAAATACTCACAAAAATTTTAGAAACACAACACGATGAAGTGCAGATTGTGTGGACAGCCACTAATCTTGAATCTGCTCGTAAGAATATCCGTGAAAAAGAAATAGATCTGCTTTTCCTCGATATCGAACTACCACCATACAATTCATTTCAATTATTGGACAGCATTGAAAATCCGAACTTCGAAGTTGTATTTGTTACAGCCTTTCAGGAACATGCTTTGAAAGCGCTCAAGATGGCGGCACTCGATTATATTATTAAACCGGTAAGGATTGATGACATTGTCAAAGTCATCAACAAATTGAAAACTAAAAATAAATTCGGCGAAATAACAAATCTTATAAAAGATCAGCTCGACAGCCTTGAAAAATTCTCAAAGATTGTTGTCCATGTTAATGACGGATACGATATTGTAGATATCAATAACATCATTCATATCGAAGCGCTTGATAGTTACTCCAAGATCAAGCTCACAGGTAATATATCTTATGTCACATCCCGTCCGCTCAAAGAGTTCGAAGAGCTTCTTGCCGACAAGGGCTTCTACAGGATTCATAAGTCATATCTTATTAATCTGCGTCACATGATGAAGATCATCAAAGGTAGCACAGCCTCTGTGATTATGACAAATGGTACATGCATTCCCGTATCTACCCGCAAGAAAGAAACATTTTTTACCGAATTGAAAGGGATTATTAGTTTCTGAAAGCATTGAAGAATAATTTCAATCTACGCTGAATATTTTCTTGTTATTGTAAGCATTAATTAAAAAATAAAAAAGCCCTTAATTAAAGGGCTTTTTATAAAAATATCACTATTTAATATTTTCTTTATTTATCACTCTTCAATTTATCCTTAAATACCTTTTTAAATTTATCCAGCTTGGGTTTTATTACAAAGGTGCAATAAGGCTCATGGCCGTTTTCATTATAATAATCCTGGTGGTAATCCTCAGCTTTGTAAAACACAGTGAACGGTTCTATAGCCGTTACTACAGGGTTGTTGAATGCCTTTTCATCATTTAGCTCCTTTTTATATTCTTCGGCTTTTTTCTTTTGCTCTTCGTTATGATAAAAAATTATAGAGCGGTATTGTGTACCTACATCATTCCCTTGCCTGTTTAGAGTGGTTGGGTCATGACAAGTCCAGAAAGCAGCCAACAGCTCATCATAGCTTATCACCGTAGGATCATAATATACATTGCATACTTCGGCATGGCCTGTAGCACCTGTGCACACCTGCTTATAAGTAGGATTCGGAACTGTACCGCCACTATAGCCCGATTCTACTTTTTCTACACCATTAAGTTGCTGAAATTGTGCCTCAGTACACCAGAAACAGCCGGCGCCAAATGTTGCTACTTGTAATTTGTGGTTTTCCGTTGCTGGTTGTGTATTATCCATTTGTTTAAATGTATTTGATTTTTCGTAATTGTTTTGAGCGCAAGCGCTCAATTGTATTCCCAATATCATTAATATTATTGGTATCGGGGTCTTCAATATTCTGTACATATTTCAAATTTAGGTTTATTTACGACCGCAGCGCTTATTTAGTTCTTATTGTGGCATAGGACATGTCTTATTTTAACATCTTTTTGAAAAAATATGAGCATTCAGGAAAAAACTTTTTGAAAATCCACCTGCTTATATAATTTTGCGCCCGGAGAGATGGCAGAGCGGTCGAATGCGGCGGTCTTGAAAACCGTTGACTGTCAAAGGTCCGGGGGTTCGAATCCCTCTCTCTCCGCCAGTAACATTATCAAAATGAGCTAAAAGCCTGCAAACGCAATGTTTGCGGGCTTTTTTCTTTTTAAGCGAAGATCAAAACGTTCACTAATTGCCAAAAAAATGGTGAGTAATTCGGTGAGTGACTTTTTCTTCAACTTTTTACTCACCGAACTGTTCGTAAATGGTTGTAAATCAACCTGTTCACGCGATGAACATCTTGTCCAGCATTATCTACAGCGCTAATTTTGTTTAACCTCTTAATGATTAAGTCATGAAGACCAATTTTAGCATGCTTTTCTACATGAAAAAGCAAAAGAACTACAAGACAGGGGCTGCACCCATTTATTTAAGAATCACTGTAGACGGACAACGTGCAGAAATTACTACAGGTCGGGAATGTGATCCCGCCAGATGGAATAATAAAGCCGGACGAGCTAACGGAACGAAAGAAGAAATTAGAAACTTCAATGCTTTTCTGGATAATCTTCAATCTAAGGTTTATGAGGCACATCGTTTTCTGTCTGAAAAGGAGGAAGTCTTTACTGCGGAGGCTATAAAAAATAGAGTTACAGGTAAAGGTGAAAAGTGCTATATGCTCATGGAAGTATTTAAAGACCACAATAGAAAAATGGCAGCTCTTGTAGGTACTGAATTTTCTTCGGGGACGCTGGAGCGATACGAAACATCACTGCGCCATACTCAGGAGTTTCTGGAGCACTATTTCGGGCTTTCGGATATCGATATAAGAAAGATTGACAACGCCTTTATAACGGAGTATGACTTCTATTTACGCAGTGTTCGTAAATGCGCAAATAATTCAGCAGTCAAATACATTAATAATTTCGGCAAAATAATAAGGATATGCTTGTCTAACGGATGGATTATCGCTGATCCTTTTGTTAACTACAAGGGCAGGTTAAAAACTGTCGAACGTACTTTTCTTTCAGAGGAGGAAATACAAAAAGTGGCAGACAAAGAGTTTGCAACTGATCGTCTAGGACAGGTACGGGATATATTCTTGTTTTGCTGCTTCACAGGTTTAGCATACATAGACATAAAAAAGCTTAGAAGTTCACAGATCAGGAAAGGTGTGGACGGTGAACAATGGATTTTTACAAACAGGCAAAAGACAGATACCCGGTCGGCGATTCCCTTGTTGCCAACCGCCGCGAAACTGATTGAAAAATATGCGCAT
>DATNFP010000034.1:0-2554 GCA_035606335.1 Flavipsychrobacter sp.
ACACTTGGAGTACCGGTGATAACAAATCTGAGCAATAAGTATTACGAAAACATAAACACATGGTTATCGTCAGGGCAGTATGTAAAAGTAGATTACCCGGATATAACAGCTGATATCATTGCACAAATCATGCAAGAGCATGTACCATTATATAAAGAACAAGTTGAAGAAGCTATTGCCGCAGGTAATTAGCAGCATTTATTGGTTCATCTTCCAGGTTACAGATGTGCTGATGGCTATTTACCCTTAAATTGCGGCTTTCTCTTTTCTAAAAAAGACATGACACCCTCCCTGAAATCTTCGGTAGCACCGGAGGCCTTCTGCATCTCTTTCTCTCTTTTTAACTGTTGATCCAGGTTATTTGAATACGATTCATTCAGCAGGCGTTTGGTATATCCTATACCCTTGGTTGGCATCTCTGCCAATGTCTGTGCCATTTTTTTACTTTCTGATTCAAACACATCATCAGGAAAGATTTTATAGATCATTCCCATTGCAACTGCATCGGCAGCAGTAACTTTATCTGCAGTCATCATCAATGCAGCAGCACGTTGCATGCCCACTAATCGCGGCAGGAAAAAAGTTCCTCCGCTATCCGGGATCAATCCTATTTTACTAAATGCTTGTATAAAAGTGGCGCTCTCATTAGCAACCACGATGTCGCACGTTAAAGCTATATTGGCTCCTGCACCTGCAGCTACACCATTCACAGCAGCTATGATCGGTTTTTCAATACGGCGCAGCCTTGTTATGGTAGCATTGTAATGCTCTTCCACCATTCGCTCAAATTGTTCGGGAGTGGGGCTCACTGCTTCGCTTAGGTCTTGCCCGGCGCAAAATCCCTTTCCTGCACCTGTTATATAAATACAGCGCACAGTTTCATCTTTTTCACAATCATCCAGCAGGCTTTGTAATTGCAAAGCCATCTCGCGATTGTAGCTATTATATTTTTCGGGACGGTTAAGAGTCAGGTATGCAACTCCTTTTTCTTTGTTATACAGAACAGCGCTCATGCAGCAAAAATACCGGTTAATTTGATGATTTACTTGCCGGCTTCTTTACAGATTTTTTAACTGCAGTTTTAGTAGCGGCTTTTTTAGCAGGGGTTGCTTTCTTAACGACCTTTTTGGCAGTTGCAGTTTTATTCACCGGTGCTTTTTTACTTTCATTTTTTTTCTCCAAATAATCCTTCAAAGGATTCCAGTAAATTTTTTTCCAGCCAACTTCCAATTGTTTGATGGAGTCTTTAGGCACTGCATAATGATTGAAGATAAGCTTGGTTCCCTCTTTTGTTTTCTCAAATTTAAAATCAGCAATAGAAAAATGGTTGTTGGGAAAATCTACGTTGTACCACGCTTGTATGATTCTTTTTCCAGGTTCCAGCAAAAGATAATAACCTTTGTGATGCCCATCGCATTGTTCGAAAATGCCACCTACTTGCACATTATTGGTGGCTTTCATTTTGGTTATTTCAGAGTGAGTTTTGCTGTCTGTCAATGCATTATATACATCAATAGGTTCAGCATTGATTTTCACTTTTTGTTGTATGTGTCCTGTTTTCATAACAGTATCTGGATGAGTAAGTAAGAACTATATTATTTTAAAGTTATACTTTTTATGATACAAATACCAATTTGCGGCAGATTGATAACATTGGAAGAACCTTTGCAGATAGCGTATTGCCACTTTTTCTTATATGGTTTTAAATTATTTTTTAAGAAATTATTCCCATAAATCATCAGCAAAACAGCTAATCACTATCTTCATCTCTATTTTTAGAGATCATGCTGGTAAAAGTTTTCGGTAGCGCGGTATATGGAGTAGACGCACTTACTATCACTATAGAGGTAGATGCAACGAGTGGTTCGCAAACAGGATATTTTATTGTTGGCCTTCCTGATAATGCAGTGAAGGAAAGCCTTGAGCGTATTGTTTCAGCTATCAAGAACAATGGTTATGAGCGCCCGCGCATGAAGGTGTTGGTGAATATGGCGCCTGCGGATATTAAAAAAGCTGGCTCTGCTTATGATCTTCCCATAGCTATCGGCATGTTGGCAACAACGGGACAAGTAAGCGCCGACGAATTGCATGAATATGTAATAATGGGTGAACTTTCATTGGACGGTTCTTTACAGCCAATAAAAGGGGCATTACCCATAGCCATACAGGCACGCATTGAAAAATTCAAAGGACTGATCCTTCCAAAAGTAAATGCACGTGAAGCTGCGCTTGTGAATAACCTGGATGTGTATGGCGTAGAAACGATCTCGGAGGTTGTTGATTTCTTTAATAAGAAAAGTGATCTGAAGCCTGTTACAGTAAATACAAGAGAAGAGTTTTTTGACGCGCAATATGCTTTTGATATAGACTTTAACGATGTAAAAGGGCAGGAAAATGTAAAGCGTGCATTAGAAATTGCAGCAGCAGGCGGACACAACGCAATACTAATAGGGCCACCCGGTGCCGGAAAGACCATGCTGGCAAAACGGCTGCCTACTATATTGCCACCTCTTTCACTACATGAAGCGCTCGAAACAACCAAGATACATTCGGT
>DATNFP010000035.1:0-3573 GCA_035606335.1 Flavipsychrobacter sp.
GGGAGCAATTATAAAAGTGCTGTTGCGATTTGAAGATGCTTTCTGGGAGGGAACAGATGTTAAAGAACTTAAAGATAAGCCGCCAAAGGAGTTAGGATTTATTTTTTCGCAAGAGAAAATACCTACCTGGTGGACACAGCTACCTGTAAAATCATCATTGCTTACGGGATGGCTCGGTGGCCCTGAAGCTATGAAATATAAAGACACGAGTAATAAAGACATCCTGCAAATTAGCCTGGAGGCACTTGCGCATATCTTTAAAACAGATGCAAACAAGCTGAAACAAAAACTTATACAATGGCATGTTGTCAATTGGACTGCTGAACCTTTTTCAAGAGGCTCTTATACTTATGCGACTGTAGCAACTAAGGAAGCAAGAAAAGTATTGGGAAGTACTATTGCCGATACATTATTTTTTGCAGGTGAAGCATTTTATGAAGGACAGATAATGGGCACAGTAGAAGCTGCATTAGCCAGCGGACTAAAAGCGGCAGAAGACATTAAGAAAAATAGATAATTGAATCCTATATAAATAAATACATAAACCTAACAACCCACAAATTATTGAACTGGTGGGCGCGGGAAAAATTAGGGGGAGTATCCGTACGTATGGGAATAATAGAATATTGAAAACGTACATTTAAAAACAAGCCTTTATATAAATGCAGCTCAGCACCCGCGATAGCCTCAAGCCCATTATTCTTGAATGGGTATTTTGTAAGGTCGACAGGTGGTGGCGAAGGATATGTACTTAATTGTTCCGTAGATGCTGCCAGTCTTTCAAAAGCCAACCCGGCGCCAAAATGACTTTTGCGTTTGTCAAAATAATTTATCATTACAGGGATCTCTGCATAATTTAAATTAATGCCATATTTCTGAATTACATAGGGTGTTCCATTGACACTTGTAAGCCGCTCAATATTGTTTTTGCTCCCTTGTTGGGAATACAATATCTCGAGGCTACCTGCTAAATGCTCTGCAAACTGAGCATAAACAACACCACCAACATTGGCTCCAAACTTGTAATAACCCGCAAAATAATCGCCATCAACCTGAGCAAAATTAGCACCTGCAATCAGCCCGGCATAGAATGTACGCTGCTGCTCGACGTAATAATTTTCCTGTGCAAAGATGTTATTGAAATGGCCGCATAAAAGAAATAAAATTACTAATGCCGCGAATTTTCTAATTTTAGTCATTGAAACCGCAATTGCGAAATGAGCTTCAAATATACAGCAAACACGCTAAAAAAACTGGAACAGCTATACGAAGAGGCGCGCTACATAATACGTTATGAAAAAGGGAATTTCAATTCAGGCTATTGTGTACTTGAAGATAAACGTGTGGTAGTAATCAACAAATTCCTAAGTATAGAGGGACGCATCAACGCATTGATCGAAATATTGCCGACCATTTCTGTAAACGAAAATGAACTGAGCGGCGAAATGCTAAAATGGTATAAGCAGCTAAAAGAAGCGCCTATGACAGGCAACGATTCATCTACACAAACACAAATGGAGCTTTAGGTGAAAGTCACATTTTTAGGCACTGGCACATCTCAGGGAGTACCCGTAATAGGTTGCGATTGTGCTGTGTGCACTTCTACTGACAAGCGGGACAAAAGACTGCGCACTTCTATATGGATAGAAACGCCTGCAACGAGTGTGGTAATAGACAGTGGTCCTGATTTCAGATACCAGATGCTTAGAGCCAATGTGAAAAAACTTGATGCTGTAGTATTTACACATGGCCATAAAGACCATACAGCTGGTCTTGATGATGTGAGGGCATATAATTATATACAGGATGCCGCCATGGAAGTATATGCAACAGACGAAACGCAGGAAATATTACGTAGAGAATTTGCATATGTTTTTAATAACAAAACCTATCCCGGAATACCTGTCATTAATCTGAATACAATAAAAAATGGAGTGCCATTTAGCATAAATGAATTGACGTTTATACCAATTCTTGTAATGCATTATAAGTTAGAAGTACTTGGTTTTCGAATAGGAGATTTTACATATATTACTGATGCCAACTATATCGCCCCTGAAGAATTAAAAAAAGCGTCGGGCAGTAAGATCTTTGTGCTTAATGCCCTACGCCATGAGCAGCACATATCTCATTATACACTTTCAGAAGCAGTAGAAATAGCTCGTCAGGTGGGGGCAGAACAAACTTATTTTACACACATCAGTCATCAGTTAGGGCTGCATGCCGAAATAGATGCTCATCTGCCTAAAGGTATGCACCTTGCCTACGACAAGTTGGTGGTAGAACTTTAATTTGATTATCTTACTGATTCTTAGTTAATTTACTTACACAAAAATTGAAATGAAAAAGATTGTTACTACTCTACTTTTCCTGTTCGGAGCTTACACATCCCACGCTCAATATGAGAATGAAAAGATAAAAGTGGGACAAAAAGCCCCTGAACTTGAATTTTCAAATCCGAACGGAGAGACACTAAAACTTTCTAAAATAAACAAACACCGTGTGATATTACTTGACTTTTGGGCATCGTGGTGCGGGCCGTGTCGCCATGCAAATCCCCGGGTGGTAGAATTATATAAACAATATAAAGACGAGAAATTCAAGCATGCTAAGAAAGGATTTACTATAGTAAGTGTATCATTAGATAAAAATAAAGATGCCTGGTCGAAAGCAATAGAAAAAGACAATCTTACATGGCCGTATCATATGAGCGATCTGGGTGGCTGGCAATCAAAAACTGCCGAAGAGTACGGAGTGCAATATATACCCCAGTCTTTCCTGATAGATGAGCATGGAACCGTTGTAGGCAAATACAATGATATAAGCGAGGCAGAGCCCGATTTAAAGAAGCTATTGAAAGATAGCCATACAAATAACTAATTATTAAATATATATTTATTCTTTCTCAACTAGTTATTTTTCGCTACCTTTGCACCTCATTTGAAGCATGGCAAAACCCATGCAGTAAAAAGGCAATACAATGAAAAAAGATATCCATCCAGGCAGCTATCGATTAGTAGTGTTCAAAGACATGTCTAACGAATATACATTTCTTACACGTTCTACCGCTGCAACAAAAGAAACTATAAAATGGGAAGATGGTAACGAATATCCCCTGATAAAAGTGGAAATTTCAAATACCTCACATCCTTTCTATACAGGCAAATCTATGTTCGTAGATACAGCAGGCCGTATCGAAAAATTCAAAAAGCGTTACGAAAAGAAAGCCAAATAGTAGCTTTATTTAATATTACTTGCATTACGCATTAAAAATCCCGACTTTTGCCGGGATTTTTTCTTTATGGAAATAGTATTATTCGACGATACAACACGCTATAATCTACTGCCGTTTACGCATACGCGGCCTATTGCTGATATAAGATGCGGCATATATACCATGAGAGAGCGTTGGGAACTTTTTTTAAAAGCCACAACCAGCACTCTTGCAGAAAGCTATCTGCAACCTGTGTTCCCATTAAAGAGTGCCGGTGATAATCTGCTTGTTAGTGGTAGAGTGTTTGCTAATGCTGCACTTGCGGAAGCTATAAAGGCGCTGCAACCTGAAGAAAGATC
>DATNFP010000036.1:0-23433 GCA_035606335.1 Flavipsychrobacter sp.
AATCTTTCTGCTCCCTCTCTGTCATGCTATTTATGCTTTCATTCAGCATATTAAATTCATCTACATCAGTTTGTTCAAGGATTATATGTTCCTGCTTTGAGAGATCATATTTCTTAACCTTTTCCACTGTATTGTAAAATGGCCTCCATATCCTGTTCAATACATTCCTATTAATTATGTAAGTAGTAAAAAGTATAAGAGCGATCATCGCGATCGTAACAATGATTATGATCTGCAATAAGTCTTCTGTTTCTTCCAACGGTTTGCTTACAGAAACCAGGTAATAATTATCACGAACCTTCAGACCAAATTTTATTTCTCTGAATAAATCATCCGACCCATTAATATGAGCGTTATTATATGTGTGTTTTACCGGATAAAGACCTGTGGCCGGGTAATATACCGTTCGCTGATCTTTAGTAGAAATAACTTCTGGCAGCCTGTCGTACTTATTTGCATAAGTGCTGATCTCATCTTGCTCATTTTCCAAAGTTTCGTCTACCTGGCTGATTAAAATATATCGTAGCAGGAAATAAAAAGTACAACTGCCGATAATAAATATGACAATTGTAGCGAGAATATTTAACCTGTTATATTTTACAAAGAGCTTCAACGGCTTATTAGTTTATATCCCATTCCGTAAATACTATGAATATAGTCTCCGGCACCTGCCTGCAGTAGTTTTTTACGAAGGTTTTTGATATGTGCATAGATAAAATCGTAATTGTCTGCCATATCCATATTATCTCCCCACAAATGCTCTGCTATAGCATTTTTTGATAAGACGCGATTTTTATTGATAATAAAATAAACCAACAGCTCATATTCTTTTCTTGTAAGAATTACTTCGGTATTGCTGACTTTTATTGTTTTTGCCTGTATATCTATCGTTATTTCTTCAAACCTAAGTAAGTTATTCCCCTGTAAACTTTTACGTCGGATAATAGCAGCAATACGTACACTTAGCTCTGAAAGATGGAAAGGCTTGGTGAGGTAGTCATCCGCACCAAGCTGCAGTCCTAAAATCTTATCATCCAATTCATTACGCGCAGAAATAATAATTACACCATCCATCTTATTTGCGGCCTTTAATACCTGTAATAACTGCAGGCCGCTGCCGCCAGGGAGCATTATATCAAGAACAATACAATCGTATTGGTGTAACTCTACTTTATCCCTGGCATCCTGAAAATTACTAACTGATTCACAGAGATATTGCTGCGAGGACAGATATTCAACCATACTTTTATTTAAAGATGGTTCATCTTCTACAATTAGAATTTTCACTGGCTGATTTTGAAACCTTTAATTTACACACTTGTTAATTCAATAGCAATTTTATTACTTCTCAACTACTAATACCTGGAAAGTGCCAGGCACCATAGCAGGCTTGGCGTTAGCAGGTGTGTTTTTTTCAAATTCAGCAGTAGGTAAATATATTTTATGTGTTTTCTCATCCACAGATAATGTCCTTGCTCCTTTTTTGGTAACAACATTTGCAACAACATCAAACTCATTTGCAGATTTTTCTTTGATCACAGTTAATGTTCCATCTCCATTCGAGCTAAAAACGTTTTTAGTTGTCTTGTCAAATGCCACACCATCACATCCATTACCAATTGGCAATTGTTTTACTATTTTGCCGTTTTCGGCATTCATAACGATCAGCATCTTGTTATCGCATCCTGAAAATAATCTTTTGGTTTTTGTATCTATAGCCAAGCCTGAAGGACCTTCTCCTTTACCTAAAGACCAGCGATTTTCCACAGTATTAGTTTTAGTGTTCACTTCCACAATTTCATTTTTGTCCTCCATATTGATATATATCTTTCCTGCTTCATCAGATACTGCTGTTTCTGGTTTTCCACCCAGCTCTATTGTGGCTACTACCTGATTGTTTGAGGGGTCAATTATTGTTAATGATTTACCATGTCCATCACATACATACACTTTCTTAGTAAACTGATCATACATTATAGCATCAGGATTTTCGCCAGTTTTTATGTGATCCAATTCCTGGTTAGTATTAATATCGAATACCGTAACAGTATTCAGTTTTCCGTTGCTTGTGAACCCTTTCCCAAAGTCCGGGGCAAAAGCTATACCATGAACACCTGTTGTATTATTGATTACACCTACTGAATCCCCGGTATTCTTATCCAGTATATTAACCTGCGTAGCATGGGATACATAGATATTATTACCTACGGGACTAACAGCGATGTAATCCCACTTACCGGCACTTTGTATGTGAAAAGTGTTGGAAATATGGTAACCGCCTTGTGCGTAACTACCAATAGTACATATAGCTGTAGCAGCTATTGCTAATATTGTCTTTAAAAAAGCTGTTGACTTCATGTTGTTATGGTTAAACGTTCGTAAATGTGTTATAACACAAAGGTCTAAAGCAATTCTGAATGTTTCCTGAAATAATAGTGAGAAAAATGTTACCATAAACTTAAGTCTTGCAAGTTGGCTAGTTAAAAAAATGGCAACTTTTCGTACAAAAATCGTGCGACTTAACACAGAGCTAACAATTACTTAACGTTACCTTCTTCATTCATTAAAAAATACTTTCGCGTAACGTAGAGATAATAATTCCTTAATACATGCGTGAAATCTTCCATTTTACTTTTGCGAAAATTCCCACGAAGCTTGAAACATTTTATACTTAGCATTCTCACATTCCTTTGTATTTCAAACTTTTCCATGGCCGCTGAGATAAAAGGCCATGTTTATGATAAAAAAACAAAGGAGCAAATTGTTGGCGCTTATGTAGCCATCAAATCTTTGACCAAGGCAGGAGTAACTGAACTGGATGGAGACTATTCCCTGAAGAATTTAGCACCTGGAACTTATGCGATAAGCTGTACTTATTTAGGGTACCGGGAAATTGACACTACTATCTCAATAACAAGCAGTGATGAGATCGTTAAAATTGACTTTTATTTATCGGGTAGTTCTAAGGAACTGAAAGAAGTGCACATCAAATCGAAATTATCGAGGGAGTCTGATTTGTTTGCAAATAAAACCGAGCAAAATGCTGACAACATTATAAATGTAATGTCCGCACATAGCATACAAATTTCACCAGACCTTACTGTATCTGAAGTAATGCAGCGTATTTCAGGTGTATCTATGGCAAGAGGCGATGGAGGCCAGGGACAATACGCAATTATTCGTGGTATGGATAAAAGATTTAATACAACATTGATAAATGGTGTAAAAATACCCAGCCCTGATAATAAAGACCGGTATGTCCCTTTGGATATGTTTCCAGCAGAGCTGGTTGAGCGCCTTGAAGTAATTAAAACATTAACTCCAAGTATGGAAGGAGATGCAACTGGTGGCTCTATAAATATGGTAATGAAAAATGCGCCTGACAAACTAATGGTAGATGCTAATTTTGGATTAGGCTATAGTAGCATATGGGGAAGCAATGATTTTCAGAAATACAGCACGGCTACTGTAAATTGGAAATCTCCTGCAGAAATGTTGGGACCAAATGTTTTTGCACCAGCATCTGATTTTCCGCTTCAGAATTTGGTAACGACCAATATCCATTCGCCTCTGAATACAAATTCAAGCCTTACAATTGGTAACCGCTTCTTTAAAGATAAACTTGGTATCATTATATCAGGAAGTTATCAAAGCACCTATGATGGATATCATGCCAACACTCTGTTACAAGCTGAAAATACTGGTCCGTCACCTGATATCCATACGAATAATGTGCCTGATATAGAAGATTTTTTGGTAAGGCAATATTCAACTTTATCCAATAGACTAGGAACAGAAGCTAAAATAGATTATAAAATCAATGACAAAAACACAATCAGTCTATTTGGCACTTATTTATCACTAGACGATTATCGCGTAAGACAGACAATCGATTCTCAAAAAGGAGGCACTTCCCTTGCAAACGGATGGGCACTTGTAAACGGACTACATTATCGTACGGAAACAAGGACGACTTTGCAAAATATTTATAACACGACACTTCAGGGCAAGCATCAGATCACTGATTTTCTTTCAGCTGATTGGTCACTTGTAACATCTGAAGCTAAACGCCTGCTGCCAAATGATGCACAGTTTGGCTATGATGAAAAAGGGGCCGCATCCCCTACCAATCCGCCCAAGTACGTTACCTATGGTACTCCTTATGTCTCAGGATTATCTGACGAATGGCAACATAACACTGATAAAGATCTGGCAGGTTATGGAAACATTCATTATACACCTGATGCAATACCTTTCTTAAAAGGAATTGATATTGGTGTAATGTATCGCCATAAGGACAGAAGCAACTATGATAACAAGTATAGCCTATCTCCTGTTTCTGATAAGGATACCGACATACAGGTTTATACGAATGTTGAAAACTCTAAATTTTATTTTCTTCCGGCAAGCGGAGCTTTAGGAAGTGCAGCAGGCAATGCAGGGATCTATACTTTTAATGAAGACTTGTTGGCCTATTACGCACAGGCACATATTAATATAGGTGAAAAAACCACCATTTTAGGCGGAGCACGAGTTGAAAATACACAGCAAAGTTATAATACTCAACTACCTGTAACAGTATACGGATACAAAGCTTCTTATAATTACATAGATATACTCCCGAGTATTCAGGCTAAATATCAATTACAGGAAAATGGAGCCATACGTGCTTCTTACTTTAACTCAGTTAACCGACCAGCTTACTCTGACCTGGTGCCCTACGCAGATCATTCAGCTAATGAATACTATCCCACTCAAGGTAATCCGAACCTGTTACATTCTGTAATTCATAATGCAGATATCCGGTATGAGCTTTTCCCAAAAGGGCTGGATGAATTTATGATCGGCGGCTTTTATAAGTATGTTATCAACCCTATAGAATATGGATTATCAAAACAGACAGCTCTAGATTTAGATATCACACCTACGAATCGCCCGAATGCGACGAATTACGGTTTAGAACTAGTAGCAAGGAAATTTTTTGGCAACTTTGGTATATCAGGTAATTATACCTATACCCATTCAGATGTAATTGACGAAAAGCACATACTTCATTACCTTCCAAGCGGGAGTACAACATATGATTCTTTAAGTGTACATAGACCCTTACAGGGACAAGCCGCTAACATTGGTAATTTCTCATTATTATATAGAAACCGAAAACAACAAATAGAAGCTCAACTCGCGTTATTATATACAGGGGATAGGATAAACACGGTTTCTTATTACAATGGCCTTGACATTTGGCAAAAACCAACCTGGAATCTTGACTTCTCGCTTCAAAAACAATTCGGCAAACACTTTATAGCATATTTCAAGTACAAAAACATACTTAATACTGGTGTACAGTTGTACATAAAAGAAACTAACCAGAACTATAGTAGTGATATATATCCTTTCCAGGAAAGTCCAAATTATTATACAATCGAGAAAGATTATTATCGCTCGTCCATTTTATTAGGAGTTAGATATAAGATTTTTTAACCACAAATAAATATTCCACAAAAAACAAATAGCAATTATGAAAAAGTTAGGTTTACTGGCGTTAATACCTGCATTAGTCCTTGCAGTTGCCTCCTGTAAAAAATCGTCAAATGGTACAACGAATGTTGCTGCCGCACAGATCCAAGTTGGTCAGGCAATTAGCGACACCACAACTGGTGGACCACTTAAAGGAACATTCGGAAGTGGTAAGACCTATAATATCAAACGTGATATAGTTGTAAACTTCGGAGATACTCTATTGATACAAAGTGGCGTTACTTTAAAAATGAGTAGTGGCGTTAATATTATTGTACATGGGAAATTTGTAAGCTTAGGCACTTCATCTGCTCCGGTTTCTATAACAACTGGTGCGACTAAAACAACAGGTTCATCGTCTCCTTCAAGCGATCCTGCTTATGCCGGAGGTTGGGGTGGCATTTACTGTGATACCTCATGTAATTTATTAGTATTAAAATGGACACACCTTGATTTTGGCGGTGCTGTATTAATACCTCAGCCATTTAATGGTCCCACTGCAGGAAGCAGTGATTATGTTGTTTGGTTTGGCTGTCCTAATGGTGATTTTATCATGGAAGACTCATGGGTGTATGGCTGTCCTGACGATGTAATCCGTTTCTATGGCGGCCGTATCAATATGATGAGAAATACCTTCGAAAAATTCGGTGGTACAGGTGGTGACGGCTTTAACTCAAAAAGCGGAACCCAAGGTAACATGGCATACAACATGTTCATCGGTGGTGCTACAAACGGCACAAAATGTTCTGATGATGGAAACATCAATCCACAGAACATGATCGCTATGTACAACAATACATATGTAAATTGTGGTTTTAGAAACAATGGTACCTTTGGTGCAAGAGCGGGATGTGCTGAAGTTGAAAATGACTCAAGAGCTTTAGTTTACAACAACATCATTGTAAACTGCCTTACAGGTTATAGAATTGCAGGCGGCCCTAAAGGCTCTAAAGTTTATTTGGCAGATACTTCAGCTCATTCTGACGGGCCTATTACACAAACAAAATATGGCTACAATTTAATGTATGGTGATGATTCTACAATAACTGATCAGTTCGTTCCTACCAGCATTGCGCAAGCTGAAGCCACACAACCCCAATCTACTGATATTCCCAATATGAAAGCATTCCTGGGCTTGTCATATAATATTGGTGATACTTATAGTGGTGCATCATTAGTAGGTCAAAATAATCCTGAATTCAAAAACTATCCTCTTCCTAATAAAAACTATGTTGGCCAGGCATCTATAGATGCTTATGATTTCCATCTTGCTCCTGGTTCTCCTGCTATCGGCAAAGGATATAAAGGATTTTCTGCAATTACAACTTGCACTATAGGATCTATACCTGTTGATCCAAACTTTGGTTCTTCAGGCATTACTGGCCCAGGTTCTGACTTAGGCTGTTATCAAACTGATGGCAGCGGTAACCAACACTAAAATTTATAATTAAATATTTTCAAGAGGGGTACTATGTATCCCTCTTATTTTTTTAATTCTTTTGAGGCAGAAGATCGTAGCCAATATAGGTAGGTATAAATAAAGTAGTATCCTTAAAGTTTGTTGTATCACCATGTAATACTATTTTATAATAATCAATTATGGTTAATGACAGGTGAGTGCCCAAGTAACGTAAGAAAATTGCTATGTCTTTCGCCTGCAATCATTCAAAGTCTATATAATTGACATTATCACTAAATAAAAACTGTATAAAAGAATTAAAGTTATAATATAAACTATGTTGAGGTGATTTTTTACAATATAGTAGATTATTTGGAGCGTAACTTTTATGTTTGTTACCTCTTTAATTACCTACTATGCTTACAGATAAAAAAATATGCCTGCTCCTGGCAGGTTGTATCCTTTATTTTCAATCATTTTCACAACGGAAACAATTTACTATTACAGAAGCAACTAATGGTCTTGCGACTACATTAGCCCCACAAAATATAAAAAAACCGAGCTGGGACCCGGGAACCGACAGGTTCTTCCAAGTGATAAAGGCCGGCAATAGCGAAGCATTGATAGCTACTAATTATCCGAATGATAAAACGGACACTATATTACGACTACAACAATTGAATAATGCAGTGAAAGGCAACTTTAAGTCTATACCTACTATTAACTGGTTAGGTAGAGATGAAGCTTATGTTACCAATGAGCAAAGTTTAGAAAAGGGTGTATTGGCCGTTGACGGGTTTCATTGGAGCCATTGGATGACACTGCCGGATAGTGCGGCTAATATAACAGTGGATAAGAGCAAGAAAATAGCTTATACTACTGCAAATAACTTATGGCTTGTAACGCCGGACAAAAGAACAATACAGGTAACAAACGAACATGACAAAAATATAATTTGCGGCCAGTCCGTACACCGTGAAGAATTTGGCATTACTAAGGGTATCTTTTTCTCACCCGAAGGAAACTACCTGGCATACTACAGAATGGATCAAACAATGGTAAACGATTATCCAATTATAGATTGGGATACAGTACCTGCAACCCCTAATATGATCAAGTATCCAATGGCCGGCGGCACTTCTCACCAGGTAACACTTTGCGTGTATAATCCAACTACTGGAAAAACTGTAACAATGGAAACAGGTGAGCCGAAAGATCACTACCTGACATGCGTGACATGGGCTCCGGATGAGAAATCAGTTTTTATTGCCATTCTAAATAGAGATCAAAATCATCTGTGGCTAAATCAATACGACATACAAACCGGGAAAAAGATAAAAACCTTATTTGAAGAGACTGATCCAAAATATGTGCAACCATTACATCCTCTCTCTTTTGTGCCTGGAAGTGATAATAAGTTTATCTGGTGGAGTCAGAAGGATGGATACATGCATCTTTATCTATACAATACTAATGGTAAATTACTACGCAAACTGACAAACGGGAAATGGGTGGTGAATGAAATAATTGGCTTTAATGAAGATAGAGACCAGGTAATTATTACATCAGCTAAAGAATCTCCCCTTGAAAAACACTCCTATACTGTAAACTTGAATAATGGAAAAATGAACAGGATAGATAAAGAGCGGGGGATGCATTACCTTATTAGCAGTGAGGACGGAAAATTTGTTTTTGATATGTTTAGCTCTACAGGCGTGCCCAGAAAATGTATTGTACGCTCTACTAGTGGTAAGTATTTAAAAACATTATTAGTAGCCTCCGATCCTCTTGCCAATTATGATCGACCAACAATAAAAAATATAACAATCAAAGCAGACGATGGGACACCATTGCATGGCAAATTGATACTGCCGACCAACTTCGATAGCACCAAAAAGTATCCTGTAATTGTGTATTTATATAATGGACCGAATATACAATTGATACATAACTCCTTTCCCGAGAGTGGCAACTTATGGTTTGAATATATGGCACAGAGAGGATATGTTGTTTTCACAATGGATGGCAGAGGTAGCAGTAATAGGGGCCTGGCTTTTGAACAAATAACATTCCGCAGATTGGGAACTATAGAAATGGAAGACCAACTGAAAGGTGTTGACTACCTGAAATCGTTGCCTTATGTTGATTCTACACGGATGGGAGTACATGGCTGGAGCTTTGGTGGATTTATGACAACATCACTTATGCTGCGTCATCCGGGTGTGTTTAAATGTGCAGTAGCCGGCGGCCCTGTGATCGACTGGAAAATGTATGAAGTGATGTATACAGAGCGCTACATGGATACCCCACAGGATAACCCTAAGGGTTATGAAGACGCCAATCTTTTAACCAAAGTAAAAAATCTAAAAGGCAAATTATTACTGATACATGGCACCAGTGATCCGGTAGTGGTTTGGCAACAAAGCCTGCGCTTTATAAAGAAATGCGTTGACAACAATGTACAGATTGACTATTTTGTATATCCGGGGCATGAGCATAATGTGCTTGGCAAAGACCGCGTACACCTGATGCAGAAAATCAGCGATTACTTTGATCTATACCTAAAATCCGATAATAAACAACAGACTAATCTCCAGTAGGTTCGATAGCGCTTGTTTCCACCATTAACATAGTAGTTCTTTTGGGTGCGCGGGGACGATGCATTACACCTTTGGTAATGGTTACCCCCTGATTGGGGTTCAATTCTATTGTGCGATCCTCGAGATCAATCAATAGCTGACCTTCGAGCACGAAGAAAAATTCATCATCGTTATCATGCTTATGCCAATGGAATTCCCCTTCAACTATACCTATGCGAACTACGCTATCATTTACCTGGGTCAACGTCTGGTTCTGCCATTTTTCTTTTGCAGCAGCAACTATTGATGGCACATCTATTACTTCTAAATGGCCATATCCTATTTCGAGATTTATGTTGTAATTAAACTCCTTTCCCATAATAAACAATATAAAAAAAGAGCGCTTTCTTTAAAAAGAGAAAGCGCTCCTGATCGAAAATTAATTTGTGTTACGGTCCTTATCGCTATGCTGTGTCTCAGGGTAAAGAACTGAAGTAAATTCATTTTTATTATTAAATAGCTGATTTGCCGTTTGCTGTATATCTGCAGGTGTGAGTTTATTTATCCATTCATCGTAATTCAGGATATGATTTCTATCCCTACCCCAAACCAATACATTTTCAAGTCGCTGTGTCCAGTATTTATTGTCTTTCATGTTAACAATATGTTTTTCATGGAACTGGTTTTTTACTTTATCCAGATCTTTTGCTTCAGGGCCATTCTTTTTAATTAACTCAATTTCATTGTTAGCTGCAGTCAATAATTTATCTACGTTTTCAGGTCCACACGGCAATTGTAATCCTATAGAATAATGTTCATAGGGCTCCTTGGTGACATTAGCATAAAATTGCCCTGCATAAATATCTCCCATCTTTTCACGTAGATCTTCTACTACTTTAATATTTAAAATTTCAGCCAGAGCCTGTGCCTTTATAGAAAGATCTTCGGAAAATGGAGCATCACCATAGTACTCGGTAAATATCATACTTTGTTTTTCCTGGCCTTTCTTAAGATCAAACTTATGTACCCCTGCAATCGGCCGAACGCCATTGTCTTTATACATAGGAGCTTTATTAGCAGAAGGAATACTGCCGAGATATGTTTCAATAAGCGGAATAGCTACTTCAGGCTTTACATTCCCTACTATAAAGAAGTGGTAGCCATCTGCTGAACTAAATTCGTTTTTATAAATTTCATAGGACCGGTCGAGGTTCAATTTGTCATAATCAGATGCGCGCGGAATGATAATTGATTCAAGAGGATTATTATTGTATAAAGTTCTTACCGCTGTATCGAAAAATGCCATTGTAGGGTTTGAGGTAAAGAACTGCATTTGTGTTTTTTGCTTGTCTTTATAGGCGTTAAAAAGATCAGCATCTTTACGTGGTTGTGTGATATACAAGTTGATCAATTGAAGCATGCTTTCAAAATCGTTTACATTGCTGCTTGCCGTAATCACGTCTTTTATATTATCCATCGACAAATTCACTTTGATAGGCTTACCTGCAATTACCTTATCCAGGTCATTTGGAGTAAAATCACCAACACCCATTGCCTGTACCGCTTCGGTAGCGAAGTGGCAATTGCTTTGGTCGGCAGCATTATAGCTATTAGTTCCACCATTTTTTACCGCATTTACCAATATTTCATCGCTTTTGAAATCTGTAGGTTTGATGGTTACCTTAATGCCATTACTTAATGTATAAGTAGTAGCGCCTAAGCCCTCTTCATCCTGTTGAGATACAACCTTTCCCAGTGTTGGTTTTGTAGCCATTAGTGAGCTGGCTATTTGTTTTTCTTCGGCAGGCTTTACCTGCTGTTTGAAGGCATCCTGACTCATTGTAAGCAATTCCGCATCAGTTGGCATTTTTACTTCGCTTTTCGCAGGACCTGTAACAAGCGTAAATGTATTCATGTTAGCCATCCAATCTTTTACCGTTCCGTTTATTTCCGCAAGCTGGACGGTAGGAATCATTTCCTTGTAATAACCATATTCATTTACCACGCCTGGAATAGGCTCATTATTCAAAAATCCGCGGATAAATTCTTCTATATAATCTTTGCTATCAGTAGTGGTCCGTTCATTATAAAACTTATCACCCTGTGCCATCAAATCTTTTTTTGCCAAATCGAGGTCGTTTTGAGTGAATCCATACTGCTTGCTGCGTAATAACTCTGCAGCGACGGCATTCAATGCTTTTTGCGGACCATCATTACTAAACACAGTATATACACTGAAACTTTCATAGCCATGGATCATATCATTGAAGTATGCCTGAGCAAAAGGGAAAGGAGGATTCCCGCTTTGTGCCAGATCGTTCAGATGGCGATTGATCATACTCAGTACCAACTGACGTTTAATATTAATATTGCGATAATCGCCAAGGGTAGTTTCATCCGTTTTTTTATAGAAGGGAAAAAGTATCTGTAAAGAAGAGCTCATCGCTTCTTTATCTGTTACTACCATTGCATCTGATTTAGTGCGTGGTTTTACATCTACATAAAAACGCTCTCTTTCATTGTCAGGGTTATTAAGTCCCGCAAAATGCTGACGAATCATGTTCATCGCAGTACCCGTATCAATATCACCTACTACCATTACAGCTTGTAAATCGGGACGATACCAATTACGATAAAAACGACGAATGGTTTCGTGTTTGAAATTCTTTATTATATCATCTTTACCAATAGGCAGGCGATCAGCATAGCGTGTTCCTTCGGTTAGCTTTGGGAAATATTTTTTCAACATTCTTTCATCGGCGCCTTTACCCAAACGGCTTTCTTCAAGAACAACCCCGCGTTCCTGGTCTATATCGGTATCCGTTAATAATGCACTATGCGCCCAATCTTCTATAATCTGGAATCCTTTTTCAAGATTGCCGGGTTTATCTGTTGGTATAGGCAAAATATAAACAGTTTCATCGAAGCTTGTATAAGCGTTTAGATCCGCACCAAATTCAACACCTATTGACTGCAGGTAACTAACAAGATCGTTCTTTACAAAGTGTGTAGTCCCATTAAAATTCATGTGCTCCATAAAATGAGCAAGCCCTTGCTGATCGTTGTCTTCGAGAATAGAGCCTGCTTTTACAACCAAGCGCAACTCCACCTTATTTTCCGGTTTGTGATTCTGGCGAACATAATATGTTAGCCCGTTAGGCAATTTCCCTTCAATAGCAGTAGGATCGAAGGGTAATTTCTGGCTCATGTCCTGTGCAGACGCAGTCGTCACCACAAGAATTATAGGCAGAATAACAATCTGCATTCTGCTTAGACAGTAGGAAATGAAATTATTCATATAAAAGGGATTTGTACCAAACTAATGCAATTTATCCTTAACGTCAAGTCCCTGGCCATTATTATAACAAATTTCTTGAATACTTAATTTTTCACCTATTTATTCACCCTAAACATTATATTATAGGTAGCTGAAGGTGTGATTTTTGTATCAATTCTGCAAATATGGCTTATGAAAAGTACGGCTCATATAAAAGGTCACCCCATCCATCCTATTCTTATTGTTTTTCCCATCGCTTTTTTAATTGGCACCTTTGTTTTTGATATACTGGCTGTATGCATGAACAGGATACCATTGTGGCATACAGGAAAAGACCTTGAAATTGCAGGCATTGCGGCGGCTGTAGTCGCTGCTATACCTGGCGCCATAGATTACTTTATGACGGTACCTCCACACAGCTCGGGGAAGAAAAGGGCCAGTATTCATGCTATTCTTAATTTATCCATGGTGGGCGTTTTTATTGTTGCACTTATCATCAGAATGCAAAATGAGGGTTTTAATTACCTAGTTATAGTGATAGAAGCTGCGGGTGTGACTTTAATCTGTATTGCCGGATGGATGGGGGGCACTTTGGTGTACCGCAATCAAATAGGAGTATATAACAGATATGCATCTGCGGGCAAATGGAATAAAATGCGTGTACCTGTTACGAGTGGGAAGGTGAAAGTAGCCACTGCGGATGAGCTAAAAACTGACCAGATGAAACTTGTAGTATTGCAGAACAAACGCGTAGTAATAGGCAGAAGTGCCGATGGATATGTAGCATTTGATGACCACTGTACGCATAAAGGTGGATCGCTGGCGGATGGAGTGATGATATGCAATACTGTACAGTGCCCCTGGCATGGCTCGCAGTTTGATGTGAAAACTGGTGAGGTAAAGGCAGGGCCAGCAAAAGAAAACATAGGCACATATAAGGTGATCGAGGAGGGGAATGACGTTTATCTTGTTCTTTGAATTACTGGTTTGTTGCGATTTTGTAGGTGTTTTGGGTGGTGTATTTGCTGAATGCTTTACCTGGATATAGTTATATACTTTTATTTAATTTCCGGATTTACTGATTGATTGCGGATTTGTTTCCGGTTTATTGCTGGTTTTTACTGCTTTTTTGCAGGTTATCTACCGACAATTCTTGTCAATTTATTCAATCTGTGAAAGAACTTCGTTTATGTAATTGTCGCCTTGATTAAGGAGATGCTTCACTCCGCAGCTATCACACATTGCTATGGCTCCGTTCAGCATGACAACGAGGGGCGGAAAGGATGCCTCACTACGCGGCCATTGCTCAAGGCTATAGCTCCGCTCAGCATGAAGAGGAGGGGTAGCTTTGCTGGCCAATAATTGCAAGTTACGGATGAGGGGAAGGGGTTTCCAAAAATAGTTAGCGACAATAAACCCCGGGATATTCAGATGATTACTCACGCTTGCCCGTGAAGTAAGCATATATAGCCATGGCGTGACCATGCCCTAATTTAAAATCTTCTTTTAGCCAAGCGACGATCGCACCTGCTTTTACATTGGGCACCAGCTTGCCCTTTTGCAAAAATCCTTTTTGCTCTGCAAGTTTTTCAAAGTCTTTAGGTGTCTTGCCTGTTTTAGCCTGGATATTATCGAGATATGCCTGGAATGACATTGATTAGCTTTTTATAATTATACTGAAATAATTTGTTTATGGCAATTTATCTCCAGGGAAACTGCGTGTAGTATGAATTTCGTAGGTAAAGATATTTTGCGTTACTCCGGGATCTCCGTCCATTATTTCTTTTGTGCGCTCAACCGTTTCATTAAAAATTCCTATTCCTGTTACATCAGATCCATCATTTACAGGGCAAACTACAACAAGAGAGCCTTTTTCTCTAAGTGCAAAGTTCCTACGACCATGTTCCCATATAGTTTTTCTTGCATCCTCTTTTTCATATTCTGGTCCCTTCCTGAGTATTATGACAGTATATGGTTTAGTTGTCGCCATCATCTGGCGCATAAAATCATCAGTAATTTCTTTCATGATTTTTATTTCTGATTGTCTAATCGTGCTGAAGATAAAATAGGTTCGAACAATTCTATCGGATTTCCCGAAGGATCTTCAATAATAACCTGTTTTCCGCCTACACCTGTTATAACATTATTGCGGAAGTGCACCCCGGCCGCTTTGAGCTTTTCTGCCATTTCTTCAATGTCTTTTACCTCTATTGCAAACCGATTCCATCCGCCGGGAGTTTGTTGAGTTCCATCTGTCATGGACTGTCCTCCGCCAGCGGATGGATTTGAGGCGCTCAGCACAAGGCGCAAATCATTACGAGAAAGCATCGCAAAGGGCGGCGCAGGATGCATATCTAATTTAAATCCTAAATGTGTGGTATAAAATGCTATTGCCTCATCCACATCGTTTACTATATAACGAACCTGAACAGTAGCCATAAACTTTGCTTTTTACAAATTTATCAATTAGCTATCAAGAAGTTGACTCATCAATTAATAATTCCCATTTGTCGCATTAATAACGTAGCATTGTTTGAGGTAGAGCAGCCCGGTTTGAGCTTGTAGTCGAATACTAAACCCTGGGAGTTTATAGCACTTTCAAAATGATAATTCCTGACCTTGCCTGGATAGTTTGTTTCCAAATCGCATAAACCTGTATCGTGCGTGGCCACAATACCTCTTCCATCGCAAGCAAGCAATGTTTCCAATATAGAGCGTGTGCCCTGCTGTTTGTCTGTTGAATTGGTGCCACGTAATGGCTCATCCAGCAATACCAAACAATTCTGCTTTGTATCTTTTACATTATCAATAATCATTTTAATGCGGTTCAGCTCGGCCCTGAAATAAGAAATGTCTTCCTGTACAGAGTCTGTAATACGCATGGCTGTATATAACTGTAATAACGGTAATGATAATTTTTTTGCAGACAATGGTATCCCAATATTGCACAGCACTATACTTACGCCAATAGTACGCATAAAGGTGCTTTTGCCGGTCATGTTTGCGCCTGTTAATAAATAGAATTGTTCCTGCTGACCTAAACTAAAATCATTACCAACTGCATTTTTTGACAGCAATGGATGACGGAGATCTACAGCTTGTATGCCTCTTAATTCAGGAGTGATCTCGGGATAAATATTATCGGGATGATTAAATGCCTCCACTGCACAACTTATATACACATCCATTACTATCACTGTATCAATAGCGGCAAGGAGTAACGATCTGTTTTTCTGCCTCCACAGTTCTAACCGAAACAGGCAATAAAAATCGAACAGAAAAAATGTATTCATTACAGGCCACACAAGGCCATTACCACGAGAGTCAAACAGCTTTACCAGTTTTTTAAATTGTGTTATACTTTTTAAAGACTTCCGGGCATCTAAGGATATTTTGCTTAGCCAATCCTTTTCAAAGTTGTGGGCTGCAATCTGTGCCAGTAAATCCTCATATTTATCTATGAGGGATGCTGTATTGCCTATTTGCTGTACAGCGAGCTTTATATTTTTTTGAAAATTGCCCAATAATGTCCAGTTAATTAATACAACTGCAGTAAGGCCAATAGTTATACTCTCTGTATATATAGACCATATAATTGAAGCAACAGATAATACCGGCATCAAAAAAATTGCAAAACGCACAATAGTATTATTAATAAACATGGCATTACCCTGCAGCCATTGCGTGAGGCGATTTTGGTCTCCTGAATCTTCCTTTGCGATAGAGCCTGCCACACGAAACTGCTGGAGAAAGTCCGGCATTTGACTTAGCTCTTTAATAATAGTTTGACGTTCGGCAATTATTCCTTTGTCTAAAATTGGTTTGGATAAAATATTTGCAAGGAGAGCCATTCCGCTTTGCGTAACTGTACGACACAACATTTGATATATACTTCCCTTACCGTATATATCTAGGTCATAAGAATATGGATGCGCAATATCGATATATTTAGCGCCATCTGGAAAAGCCGTGTAGTTTCCTTCTAATGCCTGCAACTCATTATCCAGAATTGAAATGTTGACCCTTGCCAATTGAAGTTCATTGGTCAGGCGAGTATGGATGCGAACCAATACAAGGAAAAGAACAACCATACCACCCAATAGCCACCATAACCAACTTTCGCCACTTTTAAAGGCACATATTATCACTATAATTGCAACTATTGCACTGCACAAACGAAATGCTGATATACGATTGTAGTTCTTATTAAGACTATCAAGAAGGCTATTGAAATGCTTTTTTTGCTGATCGTAATACTCTAAGGGAAAGGACATAGCGAAAGGTACAAATAAGCATTGAAAAATAATCTTTGCCTAGTAGAGTATAAGCTCTTTCATTTATTTTTTAAGTTATTGAAGCACTATAAATGCAGGGTGATACTACCTAAATCAACTTGTTTACCATAAGAAACTACAATGTCTGATTGCGTGTACGTATTCAATCCAGCAAGTCCCGGAGTTACCCAAAGCTGATAAGTGCCGGACGTCATTCCGCTTATGACAAAAGACCCGGTAACAGGATCAGGTATTGCGCTAAAAGTGTCAACACCATTTGTAGCATAAACAATGGCTTCCGCATTTAATGGTAGTATAAAACCTTTGATCTGGCCATTAGTCAGCGAACTATATGCTCTAATAACAGGCTTTAATTTATAGCTTCCACTTCCAGTTTGTAAAATAGATTTACCAGCATCAAAATCTATCCAAATATCGTAAGCGCCACCTGCTGCAAGAGTTTGGCCCAGGTTCAACTTCAAGCCACTTTCCTGCGCAGAGGGGGTATTTAAAGCATATACATTACCATTCACCACTATAGAATTATTGGGGCCAAGTATCAACCTGATTTGATTGATAGATCCTACAGGCAGAGCTGCATTGATCAAAAGCGTATCGAGTCCGTTTCTAAAATTTAAAATATCATACACGCCCGGGCGAAATGGGACAAGAGTTATTGAATTGCCACCCGACATTGTGATCTCAATCTGTTGTATGTCTATATATACGTGATCGTATATAGCTGGGCCATCTGTAAGATGTATACGGGCCTGTGCTGTCTTATTGCCGTTAGTGTTAATATTGTTCTTATTACATGAAAAAAGGAACAATACACATGCAAATAATAATAACGTCGAAATTATCCTTTTCATAGCCAATATTTAGAAAACACCCCTATAAAATCATGCCGAAACCGGCTTGTTTGTTGCAACTTTTTCTTTGACCACAGATAGTTGTCTCACTGATATCCCCGCTTAAGCAAATACTTCGCACCAGCTTCGAAGGCATCACGAGATGGCACAAAAAAACCAAATGTATCTGATAAGCGATTTGTTATGTTAAATGCGAAACATACAACAAGCGCATCCTCTATCTGTTGAGGGATAACATTGTTATCCATCACCTTTCGTATATCGCCTGCATTTATCGAATTTTCACGGGTCAGCTTACCTAACATATATAGCGTGGCACGTAATGGCTCATTTATAGGGGCTGTTTTTAGATCAGCAAGTACATTATCTACTTTAACCCTATCATTATATGCTCTCGCTGCAACTGCACTATGAGCTTTAATACAAAAAGTACACTCGTTCAAACTTGATATATAAGCAGCCATAAGCTCTCTATCCCCTACCGACCATAATGACGGTCCTCGCATTGCTTTATGTGTAAACTTCTTCATTGGTGTACCATAAAAATCAGAGCGGTAAAATATCAGTTTCGCAGCATCAGGTAAAGGATAACGCGAGAACATCTTGATAATCGCAAAGAGCATTTTGGTGATAGCACTATAACCTTTATTAAGAATCTCAAGACGCATGTGTTCCTCCTTCTTTATCTGTTATTACCTGTTCTAAAGCAGCCAAGGCATTTGTATATTGCCGCGAAGCCTGACCTACCGCTGCACAAATAACTAATTCAAAGATCTGGTCTTCGCTAATACCTGATTTCTTTACTGCACTAATATCGCTATCGGTAACTTTGAACGCATAGTTGGCAACTTTGTTAATTAATGTGCTCAACGGTTCAATTAAGCCTGAATTGTTAAACGCTGCTTGCCGCTCTGCCTGCGAACTAAATGCATCTTTTTTCTGGATATGGGTAATTATATCCTGATATAACTCTCCAAAGCTAACCGTATCTTTTTTGTTCTCCATAAATCATCAATTTACAATACACTTATTATCTCCCCTATGAAAGGCCGTAAATTCATGCCATTCCTACATATGCTGCAATCCTATTTTATTCCCTTCTGTATCTAAAAACATGCCTACATATCCGGCTTCTGTACCTGTATTCGTCTTCGGCATAATTATTTCCCCTCCTGCTTTTTCTACATGCTTCAGAATGTTGTTCATATCCTTACCGCCATCGAGATAAATAACTAATCCATCAGGGGATGGCTTGTAATATTTCCCCTGAACTAACGCACCACAATTAAATTTATCTTCTACCGGAAAAAGAGCATATTGTGCATCCGGAGTGTTCATATCCTGAAAAGTTATTTTACTTAAAATAGTACTGTAGAATTTCTTTGCTCTGTCGATGTCTGTTACCGGTATTTCCACCCAGTTAATTAAATGTTTCATTTGATCATAAATTTTGTACAAAAATCAAATGACGTGAGATAAAAAAATTGTAAAAATCGGAAGTCCTAGTCCTTATAGAATATATTGCCAAATTCATTTTCGGATCTGACAAATTTGAGCGGCGACAATCCTGTAAATCGTTTAATCTCCTTTATAAAATGAGCCTGGTCGTGAAAGTAATGATATAAGTTATTCTTAAAATCGTAGTTGGGGATTCTTACCCACGGCTCGTAGAACTGCATAAAGCGTACAATAGATGAATAGTTTTTAGGACTAACACCAACCTTTTCGATAAACTTATCGTAGAGCCACCTGCTACTGTAACCGGTTTTGGCTTCTAACATCCCTACAGTTACCAACCCTTTTGCACTTTTTATGTGGCTGATGCAATAGTCAAGGATTTGATCCGGCTGCGATTTTAGTAATAATTTAATGAAGTATTGCTGAATGATCTGTATCTTCTTATCAATAGATTCGTGATTGGCTATTATCTCCTGTACTTCCCTGGCAGATTTACCAAAGACATCTTCAAGAAGAAAAATCTTGTTTTTAAGTTCAGATTGCCGGAGCTTAAATATGCGATAAGCACCTACAGGTGAAAATTCAATACCAATATTTCCCGATGGAACATCATCTTCCACATCTACAATGGCAGGAATATCTCCTATTCCTATCAAAGTAAGAGAGGATTCCTTTGACAAGTGATATATCTCTTTATTCTTTCCTGAGACACCATTTCGGAAAGGAATCGTCAACTTAACCATTCCATTAGGTACAATGAGCTTCATATCTTCAGAAGGTATTCTTCCACTACTTTCAAAAACCCATATCTTATCCACGTATCCCTTAAGTTGCGGATGAGGTTCGATATGTGTAAGCTTCATTTGCATATTTCCTACTACTTTAAAATTATAAACAAATTAGGAGGAAAACCGGAAAATAAAAGACTATTTGCGGTATAGTTTTTTTAATAAAACATGGTTATGAAACGAATAATAAATATAAACAGGAGTGCCTTTGTAATGCTGTTATTGTTATTCACTGGAATGCAATTGTTTAGTAATGCACAAACTAAAATGAGCAAGATGGGAACACAAAATATGATCAATAATCCGGAGGATGAGGCTGCAATCCGTGAGCTTGAAGATAGATTTGCTGCGGCCTTGAATGCAGGAGATGTAGATGCGATGATGAAGAATTATGTTCAGGACGAAAGTCTTGTATTTTTTGACGTTGTGCCGCGGGAAGAATATCGAGGTGCAAATGCATATCGCAAGGATTGGGTGGGCTTTTTCTCGCATTTTCAAGGCAAGCCGAAATTCTCTATTACTGATCTTGGTATTACAGTGGACGGTGATCTTGGGTTCAGTCACAGTTTCCAGCACGTAAAAGGTACAGATACGCATGGTCATTCAGTTGACAGGACAGTACGGGTTACAGATGGTTATCGGAAGATCAATGGCAAGTGGCTAATAATGCTCGAACATGTTTCGATGCCAGTTGATCTGGCAACTGGCAAGGTGGCTCCTATAACAAAGTAGCATATTTTCGCAAATAAAGCTTAAGAGCACTTACGATAAGTTTTTTTAGTGCTGCTGACTTTATCTGCTTCTCAGATGCTATTACAATATAGCGAGATATTTTCCCTGTGCCCTCTAGCAGCTTGTCCGGGTCGGGCAATTCGATACCTCTGCTGAAGCCAAGCTTTAACCCTTTTTTAGAAGGTATGATTACACAAACCATGTCGGAGTATTTTTGTCTATAGCAGTATGCAATCATTTTTGCAGGCAAGTCAACTTGTTCGGTAATGCCCGGCAATATTGAAAGAAGCACTTCACGAACTTTCTCAGCATTGGTACGAACTTCGTCGCTATAGTGAGATAAAAAATTATTGACGTTATCCTGCATCTCCATACTTACTATGTGGTTCGCCTGCTATTCCTCCGCGGGTTCCCACAATTGAATCTTATTTCCTTCAAGATCTAAAATATGGACAAATTTTCCATAGTCATAAGCTTCAATTTTGTCAACGATAGTTACATTTTCCTTTTTTAATTCTTCCACCAATGCTTCTAAATTCTCTACCCTATAGTTTATCATGAAATCCTTTGTTGAGGGTTCAAAATATTTTGTTTTTTCTGCAAAAGGATTCCACTGGGTGAGCCCTTTTTTGGTGCTATCATCGACTTGCAACCACTCAAAGCTCGTTCCATATTGGGTTGTGTCGAACCCAAGATGCTTTTTATACCATTCGTTAATTGCATTTGGGTCTTTACATTTGAAGAAAATGCCCCCAATTCCTGTTACTTTTTTCATTTTTGTATGATTTTTAGATCGTTTTATATTTATCGTGTTTTCTCTTTAAAATTAATGAACTGATAAGCGTTACAATCACCCCAACCGGTAAAATTTCCATGCAAGTCATCATAGCGTTAAAGAATGGATTTTTATACGTCCTGGCAAAGTTTGCCATTTCTTTTGTTTGCTTATCTATTTCTACCTGGGTTGCCCCGCTTGCTTTCAGTTTGTCAAGCATGTGTGCTGAATATTTTTCCATAAAATCGGGTATGAAAAAGAAATAGTCAATAAGCCAGGCAAAAACATAAATCGTGGAAGCGATTAAAACGTTTTTGTTATCTGTCATAGTATAACTGTTCATTTCCTACAGTTACTTTCTAAGTACCGCTATCGCTGCTAACTTGTGGCTAAGCGAACTAAAATTACGTCTTACCGACTGTTTCTTACAACCTGCAGCAAGTATCCCAAATACTCCGTATAAATAAATGCCTTTCCACGTGAAAACAATCACTATAAAGCTATAAATACTTACTAAAATAAAAAACAGCAGAATGCACATCCAGAAAAAGTAATTTTGGACCGATCAAAGACGAAGTCCATGAAATCTGAAAAAAAACCAGTCCCGAGTTTATTTGAGTGGGCTGGCGGTATGCCTGCTTTTGAAAACCTGTTCAATCAATTTTATGACAAAGTACTGGATGACCCACTATTGGAGCCAGTGTTCAGGTATATGTCACCCGAACATCGCCAACATGTTGCTCATTTCGTTGCAGAAGTTTTAGGCGGCCCTAAAGTGTACAGCCAGGAGGAAGGTAGTCACTTTAAGATGGTGAGTAAACATCTTTCCCGGCATCTGACACAAGAACATCGTAAGCGATGGATGGAATTACTTTTGGAGACCGCTGATGAACTTGCGCTACCTGATGATCCGGAATTCCGATCAGCGTTCGTAGGCTATTTAGAATGGGGTACAAGGATTGCTGTTCTTAATTCTAACCAGGATACTACTAATGAACCTGAGGATGTACCTATGCCTAAATGGGATTGGGGTGTGCCTGGTGGCCCTTATAAAGGCTGATACATCCTGCGAGAGTCAGCGTTCTATTTTTGGCCATAAATTAGAATAGCACTTGCATCGATTGCCACCTTACCGCTCGGATACTTCTCATTAATGCCTGTCAGAACTTCGCTCTTTATTTTATTTCTTGTTGCTTCATCGGCCTTACTAAGCGCTGCCACAACGGGCGCTACAACATCGGTCATAAAATTCCAATAAAGCTCTGCTGTTCCAAAATCAAATTTTGATGGGACATCGATCTCTGCAACATCCCTAAGTCCTGCTTGCTTAAAAAGATCGGCAACCAAGTTGGGTTGGGCGCAACGAAGTATCCCAGGCGCGCCAGGTGGTGGCGGTGATAATTGCATGTTTTTATTGAGGGGTGCCATAGTAGCGGTAACCCAAAAGTTTTGTTCTGGGCCAGCCCAAACAGCTGTGGCGAGTCGACCGCCAGGTTTTAGCACACGAACCATTTCTTTTGCGGCCAGTAGCATATCCGGGAAGAACATAAAACCAAAACGACAACTAATGGCATCAAAACTATTATCAGCAAAAGGCAAATTACAAACGTCGGCGATTATTGGTTCAATGTTTTTAATACCATGTTTTGCGGCATTTTCCTGAGCTACCTGCAACATGCCTTCAGATAGATCAGTAATAACTACTCTACCCTTTTTTACAATGGATGCAATAGTAATGCCTGGCTCACCCGTGCCGGCA
>DATNFP010000037.1:0-16988 GCA_035606335.1 Flavipsychrobacter sp.
TTAAAATAAAAGATCTATTAGACTTAAAGCGTAACGGTATGTTAAGCGTTAATCCTGAATATCAACGAGGAGCAGTTTGGAAAGAACAGCAACAAAAAAAACTAATAGACAGTGTACTGAGAGGATACCCCTTACCTTTAATTTATTTACATCACAAAAAGAAAATTGTCGCGGGCATGAATCGTGAGGATTTAGAAATAATTGATGGTCAACAGAGAATTAATGCCCTAAATCTTTTCAGTGAAAATGCTTTAAAGTTATTTGACCCAATAAAGGATGATAAAACAGCGAGATTTCCAAATTTTGTAAAAGAAAATCCTTGCCCATGGGCGCATTGCGATTATATTGGCCTTGATGATGAACTGCGTAAAAAATTTGATGAAACCGAACTTTTTATCATCAAAGTTACAACAGACAACGAAGATGAAGCGAGAGATTTATTTATTAGACTTCAGGCAGGTCTTCCTCTAAACCCACAAGAGAAAAGAGATGCCTGGCCCGGTGGTTATACAGAATTTGTATTAAAGTTTGGAGGCAAAAAGGAAATCACAAGGTATCCTGGCCATGATTTCTTCAAAAAATTAATAAAAATTCCCAATCCCGATAGAGGCGAAGTTAGATTATTGTGTGCCCAAATTGGCATGCTCTTTTTTGATGAAGCAACTAAAGGCAACTGGCTTGACATAGGAACACAAGTTATTGATGACTATTATTATCGCAATTTAGGCTTTGAAATGAGCACTCCACGTGTTGTAAAATTTTCTAAAACACTTGATTTAGTTGTGGAACTTTTTGAAGGATTTAAGGGTCCCAAACTTAAATCTCACGAAGCAATACATATTGTTCTGCTTGTTGATAGCCTAATAGATGACTATACAAGAACATGGCAAGAGAAATTTGTAAAGGCATTTGAAGAATTTAGGCATTATGCCGCTGTTGATAAGAAAAATAAGTTTGGTGAATTTTGGGATAATTATGGGCTAAGGGCACAAACGGATAGTGCAAAGGCGAGGGCAATTCAGGCTAGGCACAATTTTTTCTCGGATAAGATGTTTTCGATTTTACAGCCGAAAAGAAAAGATGTAGTTAGAACTTACGGACAACTTGAAAGAGAAATAATATATTATAGAGACAATAAAAGATGCATCGTTTGTAGCTCAGAAATAAAATGGGATGATTTGGAAATACATCATATTGAGGAACATCAGGATGGAGGCCCTACAACCCTTGAAAATGGAGTATCAGTTCATGCTGACTGTCACCCAAAAGGCCAAGTTGCCACCGAATTTAATCGCATGTGGAAATTAAAGCAAGAACAAAGAGATCTTCAATAGAGCTGTAATTTTAAAGCCAAAGAGAGTGTAAGAAATTTTAGTAATCTCATGCTCTTTTTATATCTACTCTTAACATAGTGAAGGCTGACATAGTTGAACCGTCCTTGTATTAAAGCTGTTGATATCTTTTTAAACCAAAACTTTCATCTGCTCGTACCTTTACAACAGCAGTAAACGCTTACTGTGAGCAGTTCTTAATTTATTGGAAAAACGACCTTACACTGACCAGTAATACAATCAGAAAAATCGGCAATAAACCGGAAATTGATTGGTAATGAAACCGTAAAGACATTACATTAAAACTATGGATATAAGCCTTATTCATGGCTCACTCTATCAAAATTTATAGTTCCTCAATTTCTGCTTTTCAATGTTTTCTTAGCAAACCGGAAATAAAAAATCCCATAACTTTTGTTACAGGATTGAGTTCTTTTATTGTGGAGCCGGCGGGAGTCGAACCCGCGTCCAAACATATGCCCGATATGCTTTCTACATGTGTATTCCGGAATTGTATTTCGGGAAACTGCCAGAACCGGACAAACTTACCTTTTCCCTAGCTGCTTTTAAGTTTCATATCCACAGCGCAGCGATGCAGATACTATCCTGTTTATTAGTTTGATTCGGCGGCAGCAGCTGCTACAGGCAGCGGCCCTCTGCGGCCATAATGGTTACGCTAATCTCTGATTAGGCAGCCATGGCGTAAGAATATTCGCCATATGAAATTTGAGCATTCAGATTTACGTGCTAATTACACAACGCACGACATGCTTACATACCCTGCCCTATGCTGTCAAAACCAGTCGGCCCCGGGTATTTTACTTATAATATTCAAAGAACTAACTGCAAATTTACAAAATATACCGCAGGAGGCGTTAATTATTCAATTCAGGAATTCAAATAGTTGATGGCGTACTCAATAATGTCTTCATGATCGAAGGCCATTTCCGGCAGGTTTTTTATGTTGTGCCATTGCGCGTCTGCTGCGTCATCCGCCGCTTGTATCTTTTGCCCTGCTGCATCGATCACCGTATAATACACCACCGAAACAGTTCTGAAACGAGGATCGCGACCCGGTGTACCTACCGTGCACAGCTGCTCCATCTCTTTTATTTTCAGCCCTGTCTCTTCTTCCAGTTCTCTTTTAGCAGCAGGCTCCAGGTCTTCATCATCTTCCACAAAGCCACCAGGCAATGCCCACATACCTTTGTGCGGGTCGTTCTTTCTTTTTACCAGCAATATCTGCATCTGCTGTTTTGTATATCCAAACACTACAGCATCCACTGTTACTTTTATATTCTGTTTTAACATAACATGCCTTCTTTCTCAAAATTAAAAAAAGAAAAGTCGTCTCAAAAAAACTGAGACGACTTAAATATCTATTTTGAAATATTTTTATTTCTTAAACAACCTGAATATGTCCAGGCCGTTCGCATAAAGCATTAATCCAAGCAGTAAAACCAGGCCTACCGTTGTAGCGCGCTCCATTATCTTTTCGCTTACCTTTCTGCGTGTTACCAATTCATAGATCAGGAATATTACATACCCTCCATCTAATCCAGGTATAGGCAACAGGTTCATAAAGGCAAGAATGATGGAAATAAATGCTGTGAGCTGAAGGAAATCGCTCCAGCTAAACACAGGAGAGAACAGCTTACCAAAGCTTACTATTCCGCCAAGGCTCTCAGAAGGTTTTATTTCTTTGGATGTAAAGATCAACCTGAATTGCTGCCAATAGTTGGCAAACTGGTCGAATGTAAATACAAAGCCCTTTCCTATAGCCTGGATAGGATTGTATTTTATCCTTTCTATTTTCAGATACTCTTCAAACGATTTAAATTCAAAGCCAAGATGTTTGCCTTTTTCAGGAGCCATGCCGTGCAATTGAGCAATCTGGTTATGGCGGATCACTATCACTGTGATCGGCTTGTTTGCAAATGAATCCAATGCTGTTTTAAATTCATCTGTAAACCTGATAGGAATATTGTTGAATGCCACAATGCTATCGCCTGCCTTCAGTCCCATTTTTCCCGCTTCTGCACCTGGTTCTACTGCCCCAACGGTAGCAGGACTACGAACCTGGATAAAAGTATTTTTCTGTGCTTTGATGATCTTACGAATAGTACCGAAAGGAACAGTTACCTCTACAGGGGTATAATGCCCATTGCCCGTGGGGCGCGATACACTGATTGATTTGGCATCTTCGAAAATAATGTTAGGGACTATTTTACTGAATTTAGCGACAGGTTTTCCATTCACTGCGGTGATCATATCGCCGTTTCTCAGTCCTATACTTTTTGCCGTGCTGTCTGCAATGATACCATATTTGGCATTCTGAGTGGGCAAGTACTGTTCGCCCCAAACACCAAATAGTACAGCATAGATCACAATACCCACCAGCACATTCATAATAATACCACCCAGCATGATGAATAAACGCTGCCAGGCTTTTTTAGAACGGTATTCCCAGGGTTCAGGAGGCTTGGCAAGGGCTTCTTTATCCATGCTTTCGTCCACCATGCCCGCTATCTTTACGTAGCCACCGAGAGGAAACCAGCCTATACCATATTCGGTATCGCCCTTCTTCTTTTTAAAGAGCGAAAAATTTAAAAGCCCTGAGAATGGAAAAAGGAAATCGAAGAAGAGATAAAACTTTTCTACGCGTGTCTTAAATAAACGGGCAAAGAAAAAATGCCCGAACTCGTGCAATAGGATCAATAAGGACAGCGCGGCAATCAGTTGTATAGCTTGTACCGCTCCGCCGGATATTAATAGAACAGTGTTCAGTTGCATGCAGGTAAAGATAATTTAGTAAATTGATAATTGGCTCTTCTTTACAAACTCAGAAGCATAAGTACGAGCCTCATTATCTGATAGTTGATAGTCGTCAAGTGTAGGATGTTCCACAAAAGAAACCTTTTCCAGCGTCTTCTCGATCATTTCACTCATTTCCAGGAAGCCAACCTTGTTTTGCAAAAATGCATGCACTACCACTTCATTAGCAGCATTGAGCACACAAGGGGCATTGCCTGCCTTATACATGGCATCTTTTGCGATTGCAAGATTACGGAAAGTTTTATAATCAGGATTTTCAAATGTAAGTTTAGAGTAGTCCTTAAAATCGAACCTCTTAAAATCGTTATTGATCCGTTTTGGAAATGCCAAAGCATATTGTATAGGCAACTTCATATCTGGCAGTCCTACCTGTGCCTTTAATGAGCCATCTACGAACTGCACAAGTGAGTGTACTATAGACTGGGGATGCACCACTACATCTATCTGATCGTTTCGCAGACCAAAAAGCCATTTGGCCTCAATCATTTCCAGCCCTTTATTCATCAAAGTGGCACTATCTATGGATATTTTAGCGCCCATAGACCAGTTAGGATGCTGCAGGGCATGAGAAGCTTTTACATTTACCAGGTAATTTGGTTTGCGTCCCAGGAATGGACCACCGGAAGCAGTAAGGATTATTTTTTCGATCGTGTCAAAATCTTCTCCAACCAGGCATTGAAAAATAGCCGAATGTTCACTATCCACAGGAATAACGGACGCGCCCTTTTCAGCAGCTTTTCGCATTACTATCTCGCCAGCTACGACCAATGTCTCTTTATTGGCAAGTGCAACCCTTTTGCCTGCCCCTACGGCAGCAAGCACTGATTGCAGACCGGCAAAACCGAGTATGGCACCCAGCACTATATCTACCGTATCCCACTGCACTATATCTATCAGCGATTTAGCGCCTGCAAAAACCTTTACAGGGAATAACGAAAGCGCTTCTTTTACTTCCAGGTATTTGGCATCATCTGTTATTACCACAGCATTGGGCTTAAATTCCTTTGCCTGAGTGATCAACAGATCTGCATTGCTATGAGCACTGAGCACCTCTACCTCAAATAATTCAGGGTGAGCCTTTACTACCTCCAATGCCTGTGTTCCTATCGAGCCCGTTGAGCCCAGTATGGCTAAACGTTTCATAGAATTATGATTTTTTTCATCCCTCTTCAAGATCAAATAAAAAGATTACAAAGATATTAAAATCCTCTGCTATAGCCTAAAGTAGTAATTACGTGTAAAATACTACCATTTCATTAGCCAAAATATTGTTATGATTAAAATAGTATAAAAATTTGGGTTACATTATTTGCTTCTTAAATTTGTTTGTAATCTTCTAATACATAAAGAAATGCTTCAGCAATCTACACTTACATTTCTGACTAACCTTTCAAAGAATAATAATAAACCGTGGTTTGAGAAGCATCGTGATGAATACGATACTGCAAGAGCTGATTTTGAGAGCTTTGTTACAACGCTATTGGAAAATCTGTCAAAAAGCGATCCCGTATTTAAGGAAATAAAGGCAAAGGATTGTGTATTTCGTATCTATAGGGACGTTCGCTTTTCTAAAGATAAAACACCTTATAAAAGCAATTTTGCCGCCGCATTCAGCAGAAATGGTAAAAACTTTCAAGGGGCGGGATACTATCTGCATTTACAACCGGGAGGCAAAACTATGGCTGGTGGCGGCATGTGGATGCCTGAAGGGCCAATGCTAAAAGCTGTGCGCCAGGAAATAGATTATAATTTTGCTGACTTCAAAAAGATAGTAAGCAATGCTACTTTCAAAAAATATTTTAAAGGTGTGGAAGGGGACGAGCTAAAAACGCTGCCACAAGGATATACTGCAGATAACCCGGCTATTGAATATCTGAAAAAGAAAAGCTACATAGTGAGCCATGTCTTTGCTGATAAAGATATTACGGCAAAGACATTTGCCTCAAAATGTTCTGATGTTTTTTCTGCGATGAAGCCTTTAGTAGATTTCCTCAATAATTCAATCAATTAGCTTAGTTACGAAATACAAGAAATTCAAAGGGGCGGTCGGGGGATTCTGCTAATTTTTTTCTTTTCCCTGAACCACGCCTGTGTGTTGTATTCCGGTAAACGTCCATTAGTTCTACTGTTTCCTGTACCTGTTGTTCATTGTCTATCTTACTCACTATTGCCATCAGCTCATCTACTTTCTGGTCAAAATCGTCCTGCCAGTGCTGCGCCACTTTTGTCGTCACTAACAGTTCTCTTGTTTGCTGCTTCATGGGGTCTTATTTAAGCATTCGTTAAAAGAATCTTTCAGAAAAGTAAGATAATTTTTTGCTTAATGGAATAGCAGAAAAGAATATATGAGGAAATTCTCCTGTTTTCCAATTTTACTTAATGAAAATGTAAAGAAAATGTATCGGTAAGGTAAAGCCAGATGCTAATAAAACTTAGTAAGATATGGATATCTTTCCTGATATAAGTCTTTTACCTTATGTAATATTGTCTCTCTCAACTGGTCTATATTCCGACGTTCTGTAGCTGAAATAAAAACACTCGAATTATTGGTAATAGCTTCCCATCGGTCCTTTAATTGATGTAATAAATCTTGTTTTACTTCATCATCGAGCCATGGATCAAAAACTTTTTGTTCGTACAAATCCATTTTATTGAAAATGGTTAAAATGGGCTTTTCAAACGCGCCTATTTCCTGTAGCGTTTTGTTTACTACTCCCATCTGATCTTCGTATGCAGGATGTGATATGTCTACTACATGGAGCAAACAATCCGCTTCGCGCACTTCGTCCAGTGTACTTTTAAAACTTTCTACCAAATGGTGAGGAAGCTTGCGGATGAAACCTACTGTATCACTAAGTAAGAAAGGCGTTTGCTCATATACTACTTTTCGCGTGGTAGTATCAAGCGTTGCAAAAAGCTTATTCTCTGCAAATACATCGGACTTGCTCAAAAGGCTCATTAATGTGCTTTTACCAACATTGGTATATCCCACCAATGCCACGCGTATATATGTGCCCCGCTCTTTGCGCTGGGTTAGTGCTTGCTTATCTATTTCTGCAAGGCGCTTGCGCAACAGTGAAATTTTATCCTTTACAATACGGCGATCTGTTTCTATTTCAGTTTCACCAGGGCCGCGGGTACCAATACCACCACCCAAACGCTCAAGGTGTTTCCACATACCTTTAAGGCGTGGTAAAAGATATTGATATTGAGCCAGTTCCACCTGCACCTTTGCCTGAGCCGTTTTAGCACGGCGCGCAAAGATATCCAATATCAAATCGCTGCGATCGATGGTTTTTATACCAAGTGCATCTTCTATATTGATGATTTGTGAGCCTGTTAATTCATCATCGAATATGGCGAGATTAATTCCCTTAGCACGTATATAATCTCTTATTTCCTCCAACTTTCCTTTGCCTACAAAAGTCCGGCTATCTGGCTTCTGTAGTTTTTGCGTAAAACTTTTTACAGTTACAGCTCCCGCTGTTTCAGCTAGGAAAGCAAGCTCTGTAAGATATTCCTGTACCTGCGTCTCTGTCTGCAAATTATGCACCAGCCCCACCAGCACGGCACGCTCTTCATTCTGTATTTTATTCTTTTGTTCTATCAAGTCTTTATATACTTATTAAAAAACCATCCCACTGGGATGGTTGTATGTGCAAAATTAATGTTTTCAATTTAAACGGTTACAAAAGGCGTTCCTGCTCACGCAACCAGCGCTCCGGTATTTCATCATTACTTGCAATCTGGTAGTCCCTGTAAGAACAAGGCACAAAGGTTTGATTAGGCAATTTCATCCACCACCTATTAGTACGTTTACTCTTTAAGAACACAGTGTCATTATCAGTAAAGGTGACGTGAAATATAACAAACTCATCGCGTTCCGTAAGATGCGCTTCGCTCTTGCGGATCTGGTATCCGTCTATGAAATACCATATCATTTGCGAGATCAATCTCGCAGTCATATTGTGCTGATCGCCGGAAGGTGTATAGCCATAGATGCCGAATGAAGAAAGGTTGTTACTCATGCCTGCATAGCGGGTAAGCATACATGCTTCATCACCTGTAAAGCCATTTGGTGAGCCATTTACATTTATTGGCGCATCACAATAACGAACTGCAGAAATATCGAAGCTGAATAGATTACTACTACGCAACACCGGTTCCATATCATCTATATGCTCGCGCACTTTCCCCAATCTAAAGAAATCAAAACGCAGCTTATCCAATGTCTCTACCATGCGAGGGTGAGCATAATAGCTCTGAAAACCTATATGATTATAATGCGCAACATAATTCGGCTGAGAAGTAAGCATCTTCATCAGGAAGCTGCGTGAAGTAACTTCATCTGTATCATCAAGGTCTATCAGCATATCGGCAACAGAGGCATGGATCATTTGCTCAGAACGCCCTAATGCTTCATATTGCTGTAGTGTGAGGTCGTGTGAACCTCCTAATACGATCACTGTTTTTCCTGAAAGATGCAGTTCATGCAATACTGTACGCAATGCGGCGTAAGTATCATCTACAGTTGCGCCCTTCTGTATATTGCCTGCATCCGCAATTTTTAGTGCAGGATGCCAGTCATACAAATCGTAAAGTTGCTCACGTACCGCATCCGGGCTGTTGCTATATGCTGCATCCCTTTCTTCACCGCGATATTCACCGCAACCAACAATTACTATGTCTGCATCTTCCCAATCGAACCCGTTATGTGTAGCACATATGATGTTGGCGCCCCATTGTAATGGCTCATAATAATTTTCGCCCTTAGTCTCTATAAAGTGTCTTGAATCGAAAAATGGTCTTAGATCCTGCATGTAGAAATAAAAAAATCTGTTAAAAGTACATAATGTTAAGATGGGCAACTACTATAATGGGCAAAAATCTTTGTCTCATTTATGAAAATCAATCATTCGCAAATAACTGGTAATCAAATTAACTTTTTTGAAAGAACATAAAAATGTAAATCGCAAGGATTTTTTTTATTTTTGGCCACTATGGCTACCGGGAAAAAAGCAAAACCTTCGTATGTATATGCTATCATTGGTGTTTCACTCGTGCTGTTTTTGCTCGGTACACTCGGGTGGCTGGTAATAAATGGCCGGGCACTTAGCCGGGCATTTAAAGAAGACCTGGAGGTGCAGGTAGATTTCCACGATAATGTAAAAGACCAGGATGTGCAGAAGATGAAAGAAATACTGGATAGGCAGCCCTTTGTAAGAGAGTCCCGCATTATCACAAAAGAGGAAGCCATTAAAATGCAGAGCCAGCTTGAGGGAGAAAACATTACTGATTTCTTAGGCTACAATCCGCTGTTTACATCCATAGCATTGAAGCTACATCAAGAATATGTAAATAAGGATAGCCTTGAAAAAATAAAGTTATTCATAAAGCAAAGCAACGTGGTAAGGGATGTAACGTGGTCGAAAATGGTAGTAGATCAGATGAATAGTACCTTCAGAAAAATCGGTATCATCCTTGGTGCCATCTCAATCATATTATTTATAGTGGTTATTTTCCTTATTGATAATACAGTAAGGCTGGCTATGTTCAGCAATCGCTTTTTGATAAAAACAATGCAAATGGTAGGCGCAACCCGTGGCTTTATCACTAAGCCTTTCGACCGGCGAGCAGTGATAAATGGCCTGATTAGCGGTGTAATAGCTGTAATTGGCCTGTATATGCTTGTATCTTTTGCCTATTCACAGCTTCCTGAGCTTAAATTAATAAAGGATACCACAATGTTTGCCTTATTGATGATTGGTATGATAGTATTAGGTATTTGCATATCTATTATCAGCACCCACCGCTCAGTGGTAAAATACCTGAAATTGCATGTGGATGACCTGTATTAATTTTATTTCGTAATATTGTAAGTAATAGATTTTATCATGGCAACTCCTCAGAAACAACAACCATCTCAGCCAAAAAAGACTGCAACTCCTGCGCGCGCTCAGGCGCCCCGCCCTGCTGTGAAGAAGAGTGTGGCATCAAATGTACCCCGTGGCAACCAGGTATTTCTTTTCGACAGCACCAACTACAAGTGGATGGCTGCCGGTGTTGCACTGATACTAATTGGATTCTTCCTGATGGCAGGAGGTAAAAGCGCTAATCCGCATCAATTTTTATATGATGAAATTTATAGCTTCCGCCGTATAACACTGGCTCCAATGGTTATCCTTATCGGTACCTTCATCGAGGTATATGCCATTATGAAAAAACCAACAGCTACAGCTCAATAATTATATAGGAACTCATTAAAAAAATAAATGCCTCATTAGAGGCATTTATTTTTTTATTTGAACTCAAATGTTTTATTCTTTATTAAATCTTAGTTCCTGCAATAAAAAGACATTGTCCTTAGCACGGAGCAAGATATATACACTATACTTGCCACCGCTGGTAGTAATATCGCCTATAGCAAATTTAGAGGTGTTATTTGGCGCCCCACTATTAATGATAGTAAGGTCTTTAGGCATGTTTTTGTTAAAAAAGTCCTTTAATACCATTTCTGCTTGTGTACGGCTATAAATAGACTGGGTATTATTGATAGTAATAGGCACTATATTATCGAAGTATTTAGCAATAGTAGCTGTATTGCTATTGCGCATAGCACTCACTATATCTTCTACGGGAGAAACCTGTGCCTGCTGGGCTTTGGCTCCTACAAAAAAGAATAGACAATAAAGGATCAATACCGTTTTTCTCAACACATTATTCATAAGAATAGCAAAAATCTCACTGTTACCTTAGTAACTAACAAAAAGTAAGCCAATTTCATCAAAATATATAGATTATATACTATAATATCTGTTATCCGTTCCTAAAAATAAAATCAATTCCCGGTAAATCATAACAATTTTAGCCTTATCCGTGCTATTTTTGCCTTCATGTCTAAAAAAGTAATGCTCATCATCATGGATGGGTGGGGACATGGCCAGATTCCCGCCGCAGATGCAGTAGCCAATGCAAAAACTCCGTTCGTAAGCTCTTTATATGGCAAATATCCCCATACTGAACTGATAACTTGCGGAGAAGCGGTGGGACTACCGGAAGGGCAAATGGGCAATTCTGAAGTAGGACATCTGAATATAGGGGCAGGCAGGATCGTGTACCAGGAATTACAACGCATTAATGTGGCTGTAAGGGATGGTGAATTAGACAGAAGTAAAGTATTACTATCGGCTTTCAACACAGCCAAAAAAAATAATAAAACACTCCATTTTATAGGCCTGGTGAGTGACGGAGGAGTACATTCTCATATCAAACATCTGAAAGCCCTTTGCAGCCTGGCGCAACAGCACAATGTTCCCCACGTAGCTATACACGCTTTTACAGATGGGAGAGATACCGACCCCAAAAGCGGATATGGTTTTATAAATGAATTGCAACAACACCTACAACAGACGGGTGGATTTATAACATCTATTACAGGGCGTTACTATGCAATGGACCGGGATAAACGCTGGGAAAGAGTGAAGCTCGCATACGATGCTTTGACCCAGGGCATCGGAGTTAAAACACATGACCCACTGACGGCTATCGGGCAGTCTTACGCAGAAGGCGTTACAGATGAATTTATCAAACCAATTATTGTTTGCGATGATGCCGACCAGCCATTGGCCACTATACAAGATGGTGATGTGGTTATCTGTTTTAACTTCCGCACAGACAGATGCCGGGAAATAACCGTAGCCCTGACTCAACAAGCGTTTCCAGAGCTGAACATGCACCCGCTAGATCTTCATTATGTTACTATGACTGAATACGATAAAACATTTAAGAATGTCGGTATTATATTCGGGAACAGTGACTTAACCAAAACTCTGGGTGAAGTACTTTCAGAAAATAAGAAAACACAAATAAGAATAGCTGAAACTGAAAAATATCCTCACGTTACTTTCTTTTTTTCCGGAGGTCGCGAAGTACCGTTTGACGGCGAAAAACGTATTATGGTGCCGTCACCCAAAACAGTGCCTACGTACGACCTGAAACCCGAAATGAGTGCTTACGAGGTAACCGAGGCAATACTACCTGAGATCGCGGGACAGACAGCAGATTTCATTTGTCTCAATTTTGCCAATGCCGATATGGTAGGGCATACCGGTGTATGGGATGCTGTAATAAAAGCTGTAGAGACAGTTGATACCTGTCTCTCTCGCATAGTACCATTGGCACTTGAAAATGGCTATGCTATATTTCTTACCGCCGACCATGGTAATGCAGACTATATGATAAATGCTGATGGCACTCCAAACACTGCTCATACTATGAATCCCGTACCTTTCTTTATTATCTCCAATGATTTTCATGGAACAATCCGTCCTGGAAAATTAGGAGATCTGGCACCTACCATATTGACTTATATGGGTTTGCCAATACCAGAAGAAATGACAGGGGATGTTTTGATCTAAATTTATTCAGGTTGTCTTTTGAACCATTTATTTAATAGCCTTGTTAAGGGTGGTACTAACGTCATAAATATTATTGCCATCCAAAAAGCCATAAATATCATCCTGAAAAGATATTTTCCAGTCGTTGGCTGTGGATCAATAAATTTATAGCATATGCCCCACCAAATGAGCCAGTATAAAAAATTGAGTAGGAATTTCTTTATCAGTTTCATAGGTTTATAAAAGTCTTTTATCGTGCTATCCATGTAGCCGGATCCATCTTAATTGGATCCTTTTTCCCGGTATCTTTCCATATCTGGAAGTTGATAGTAGGCTCGCCCTCATCATTGTTTCCTGCTACACCAATGATTTGTTTAGTGTGCACTTCCTGTCCCTTTTGAGCTGAAACGGAGGATAATCCGGAATATACAGTAAAGTAGCGACCGTGTGTAATTATCACCGTCCAGCCTATGCCGGGAATATATGCAGCCCTTGATAAGGTGCCATCAAAAACGGCTCTCACAGGTGCGTTGGCAGAAGTTCTGATATCCACTCCATTGTTTTCTATCATCACTTTTTCGGCTATAGGATGTGGGTGGCGACCGAAGGGGTCAGAAATAAATCCTTTTTCTACCGGCCAGGGTAACCGGCCCCTATTACTTTCAAAACTGTTTGACAGTGCGGCAGCTTCCGGTGTGAGTGAAAGATTGTATTCAGGAGTGGTAGTTGTTTTTCGTGGGTTATTCATTACAATAGTAGTAGTACTTATTACCCTGCCACCACTGTTATTATTTACTTTGACATGATCGTTGCTATTATTAGTTGCATTATTAGCAGCATTCTTCGCAGCCAAGGCAGCGGCTTTTTTGCGCTCCTCTTCTGCTTTTCTGCGTTCTTCTTCTATTTCATGACGAATGATCTCATTGATGGCTTTGCTTAATCTCGCTTCTGCTTTTCTATTCTTTTCTACTTCAGCAACCAGTTCCTGCTCTCTTCCTTTCAAGTCCTTTACAACATCATTTGTTTCCTGTGTTTCCTGCTGCAGTGTTTTTGTCTGCTGCTCCTGCGTTGTAAGCAACTGGCCTTTTTGGTTTTTCTGTGTATTTAATACGCCAATTTTATTCTTTATTTGTCCTTGCGTGATTTTTATCTGATCTACCTGCTCCTTACGATAATCCCGATATTTTTTCAGATACTTTATACGACGCAATGCATCATTAAAATTGCTGGATGAAAAAATAAACGCCAGCATATCGTAAGAACTCCTGGTTTCGTAGGCATATCTCAGCGATTGCGCATAACGTGTTTTTTGTTGCTCAAGTGTTAGTTGCAGGTTAGATATTTCTTTGGATGACGATTGGATATTGGTACTAATTTCGCCTATCTCATCATTAATGTTGCTGATAAGTCTTTGGCGTTCTGCCAATTTATTCTGTAACGCCCTTAATTGACCAATAGTAGCCTTCTTATCTTTTTTGGTGGCATCGAGCTGCTGCTGTGTTTGCTTTATGGCCTCCATTATCTGTTTTCTGCGGTTCTCAAGATCGGTACGAGAGTATTGTTGCTGTCCAAAAACCGAAAAAGAGAGCAGTATAAGTATAACTAAGGCTGTTAAACGCATGCGATGAATTAATATAGGAACAAAAATAACCAAATATCCTCCTGTTTTGTCCCTATATGGCTTTTTTAAGAGGATTTTAATGCATTTTTCAAATAAATATTTGCCGACAGTTTTTTTATTGCAAAACCTTTGTAGATTTTTGTTGCAAAGAAAAAATCTATGTTGTATTCGATGACTGGTTTCGGGCGCGCAGAATCCACTATAAATAACCGGCAGGTAGCGGTGGAAATAAAATCGCTGAATGGTAAGCAATTTGAAATTGTTACCAAGATACCGCCTATACTCCGTTCGTATGAATTGGATATACGCAATCTGCTTAATAATATATTGATGCGCGGTTCGCTCGACCTGGCCATCGCCATAAAACAGGAAGGCGCCTCCAAGCCAATGACAGTAAATACGGGGCTGGCGGTTTTCTATTATCAAAGCATGCAGCAGATAGCGAAGCAGCTTGGTATTCCTCATGACAATGTTTTGTCGACACTTATGCGTATGCCGGAAGTAGTGATAGCAGATCAGGATGTATTGCCTGAAGAAGAATGGCTATTAGTGCAGGAGGTAATAAAGGCTGCGGCACAACAGCTTATGGAACACCGCAAACATGAAGGCGCTGCACTTCATAAAGATTTGCATCAACGTATCCGCAACATTGAGGGCCTGCTGGAAACTATATCTCCGCTGGAAGTACAAAGAACAGATAAAATACGTAGCAAGCTAACACAGTGGCTGGAAGAAATAGCAGGCAGGGATAATATAGACCCTAACCGTTTTGAACAGGAAATGATATACTATCTTGAAAGAATGGATTTCTCAGAAGAAAAAACAAGATTAAAACAACACTGCCAGTATTTTCATGATACTGTCAACAAAAATGAGATCGCTAAGGGAAAGAAATTAGGTTTTATACTTCAGGAAATTGGTAGGGAAGTAAACACCCTGGGTGCCAAGGCCAACCAGGCAGAGATACAGCAGATAGTGATCAATATGAAAGACGAATTAGAAAAAGCAAAAGAACAGGTATTAAATATATTGTAGCTTTTAAAACACAATTAGATAATTTAACAGCCCAAATACAGCTTATTATTCATGCTTCGTAATTCCATAGTTATTATTTTCTTTTCCTGTTTATTCATGGCCGGCTGCATGCCTTCTCCTTTTTACCAAAAAGAAGAAGCTATACCACAAAATGAATGGCAATACCAGTTTCAACCTACTTTTAAATTCAACATCACTGATACCACATCTTTATACAATATCTATTTTCTGATACGCCATACTGATGCCTATCCATACGCCAATATCTGGTTGTGGATATATACTAAACAGCCCGGCGATTCGACTTTTAGAAAAACCCGAATCAATATACCACTTGCAGAGCCTTCTGGTAAATGGCTGGGAAGGGGAATGGGTGAAATATATGAGCAGGAAATGCCGATCACTATAGAAGGAGATAAGTCTATCTGCAAGAAAAAAGGAACTTACGAAATTCGATTTGAGCAAAATATGCGTATTAATCCGCTGCCCGAAGTTTTACATATAGGCTTGCGCGTAGAGAAAGCAGGGGCACGTAACTTTAGCCCAAGATAATGGTGTTATGCGTTTCTTCACTTCAGTATATCTGCTTTTACTTGCTTACGTTATAGCAGCCCTGGTATTTTGGGGTATAAAACTCGACAAGCAAAGCAAACAGATATACGACTTACAAGTCACCATACTGAAGTCGCAAATTGATAGCTCAAAATATCAATTCACTTATTATTCCCGTCTGCATTTGCTGAAAGAGAAACAGCTTATGCACACCAAGCAATATGTAGGTGAGGGAGCTACCTTTTTCCTTGTAATACTTATTGGTGCCGCTGTTGTTTATTCATCTTTTCGCCGCAGCATCCGTCTGTCACGACAGCAAAATAATTTTATGCTGTCTGTAACACACGAATTGAAATCTCCCATTGCGGCAATGAAACTAAATCTGCAGACTCTGGAAAAACGCAACCTGGATGAAACGCAGAAAAGCAAACTCCTTGATCGTTGCATTAAGGAAGTGGACAGGCTCAATGACCTGTGTAACAACATGCTCTTCACTTCACAAATAGAGGGGCGGCAATATAAACAGGCACGTGAACAAATCAATTTTTCGGAGCTGGTGGAGGATTGTGTGAATAGCTACGCACATCGTTATCCGCAAAGATTTGAGGAAGATATTGTTGCCGATGCGAAACTGACAGGCGATAAAATGATGCTGCAAATGGCCATCAATAACCTGCTTGAAAATGCCATAAAATATACACCCGCAGATAAGCCGATTACAATAAAGCTTACCCAAAAGAATAATGTACTTCATCTGCAGGTAATGGATCAGGGTCCAGGCATTCCGCATGAAGAAAAGAAAAAGATATTCAACAAATTTTACCGCATTGGGAATGAAGAGAGCAGGAAAACCAAAGGCACAGGATTAGGCTTATATCTTGCGTGCAAAATAGTGGGCCAGCATAAAGGGCGCATTGTTATAAAGGATAATACACCTACCGGGGCAATATTTGAAGTATCTCTGCCTGCTAATTAAATTCTTCGGTTACATCTTCTGATTGCATAGCTAAATCAGGATCGTTACAAATACCAAATGTCCTCCTGTGAAATGGAGACAAGCCGTGTTCTTTTATTTTCATTCTGTGATAGGGAGTAGCATATCCTTTATTTTCAAACCATCCATATTGTGGATGATCTTTATGCAGATTTTGCATGTATTCGTCGCGGTATGTTTTGGCAAGGATACTCGCAGCAGCTATTGACGAATAAATGGCATCC
>DATNFP010000038.1:0-4298 GCA_035606335.1 Flavipsychrobacter sp.
TATATATACACACCACCAGGCAGGTCAGAAGTATTGAATACCGCTTTGCCGGTAGCTGTTGATCCCATGTTCTGGGTTCTCACCACTTGCCCTACAGCATTTGCGAGCGTTATCGTAACATTGGCAGCACTACCTAAGGTAAAGGGTATATAAACAATGTCATTTGCAGGATTAGGATACGCGTTTACCTTAACATTATTAGCAACGTTTGGCACCCCCAATGCCCCTGCATCAATCTGTGCAATGCTATAGCATGTGGGGCAAGTGATATGGCTCAATACCCAAAGATATTGCTCGGGAAACCGTCCATCAGATGGATTAAGCGAATTCTGAAATGCCTGGTCTGCAATTGTTGCAAAATAAAATGTCTGTAACCCCACATTTCGCGAATCCATTATGGAAGACCCGTTTGCATCGTGCCATGTTGTGTCTGCAGGTGGAAATGTTGGTCCTTCCCTGTTACCGTACCAATACGTCATCCAACTTGGTGGGTTATACTCATAACCCCAAACAGGCATAAAACGGTTGAACTCTTCAATAGAATCGACATTTGCTTTCCAGGTATCTCCTGATTTAAAAGTAAAAGAAACCGCATATCTCATCCCTGCGGGGATATGGGCACCTCCACCCGGAACTGCAAAAGTGAAATATTTCAAAAAAGTATCAGCATCAATAAGCGGATGCAATAATTCTTTCCATATTACACCTCCGTGAATGCTCGCTGTATCAGGCAAGGCACACCTTTGTGTGCTATCAGTTACACTGGGTATAAAAACATACATGGCTGTATCCGTTACGCCAGGGTTTTGATTGATCCATGGCGCCGCTGATTGCGGATAATAATTAACAAATTTCTGTGGCTGTACTGAAATTATTAATGTATCCACCACAGACGATGGTCTGCCGGGCATGTATATGTAGCCCGCCAGAATACGCACAGAATCTACAATATAATCATTACTGCGTGTTACCTGGATCAGATTGGAATCAACCAACGGGTTATTGGGGTTATTGTATTGAAAGTATGCAGCAGGATCTATATACTCAGCAACCGAAGAAAGCTCATTTGCCGAAATACCATTAGAATAGCGCTGCAAAACAGTGGAATCAAACCACATAGGCGTAAAAAAGATCTGGGTTGGATTTGGCCCCGTCCATGCTTCACCATTAAATATATCTATATCAAAAAAGTGACTGTACCATCTTCCACCCCCGACAGGTACTTTACCTAATCTTTCTGCCAGATTAAAATTTCTTTGTGAATTATCTATTGATGAAGGTTGGATACGGTAAATAGGCAATTTATTTTCAAGGCTATTTTTGCTAAAAATCACAGGTGAGTGTAAAGCATTCTGAGCCAATGAAAATAAAGGGAATAGGGATACAAAAAAAAACAGGAGTAATTTCTTCATTCGATTCTCTGCAGTTAATCTTATTAATAGACGTTTAAATTAACAAAAAGCTTGGGTAAAAATACTCTTTGCTAACGTGAAAAAGCGGGAAATCATTACTTCCCCCAACAAAATTAATGATATTTTAACTGTCAATGAATTATTGATATTCTGCCAGTTGTGACCTGGTCATTTGCCTTTAAATTATAGACATAAATACCTGATGGCAAATCTGAAGTATAGAATACAGCTTTACCGGATATAACATTTCCCATATTTTGCATTCTTATCATACGTCCTGAGGCGTCGGTTAGAGTAGCAGTAACATTTGCATATTGATTCAATGTAAATGGAATATATACTATATTATCAGCAGGGTTAGGGTAAGTTTCTATTTTACCGATAGTTTTCGGTACGTTCTTTACCGCAGTCGCTACTTCTCCTACACTATAGCAACTATCACATTTTATTTTGCTTTCTACATATAGATATTGTATGGGAGTATTACCATCACTACTGGCCGTAAGAAGCTTTTGCAGCGCAAAAGTTGACATATAAAGGTCAGTATGGTTTGCAAGCATTATAGATGAACCATTATCATCATGCCATGCTGTATCAGCAATTCCGGTAGTTGGACCAAATTTATTTCCAAACCAATAAGTCATCCAACTTGGAGGGCTACTTTCATAACCCCATACGGGTTGAAAACTGTTAAATTGCTGTATAGAATCAACACCCGGAGTTGTGGTGTCTCCTGATTTAAATGTATATGCTACCGTAAAAGGATGTCCCGCAGGAATTTTAGCTCCACCGGGAACCTGGTAAGTAAAAAATTTTAGTACCGTGTCTGCATCAATCAGGGGATATAATGGCTGTTTCCATACTACACCTGTAAGTCCTATACTATCAGAAATACCAACCTTATTTATACTATCAGCAAACGGGACAAAAACGTATATACCTGTATCCATAGAGAAAGGATTATTATTGATCCACGCTATTTCTATAGGGGAATAATAATTTATGTACGCTTGTGGTTGAATAGATATAATTAAAGTATCCACTACTGAACTTTTGCCTGGAGCGGCTACATAACCTGCAAAGATTCTAACTGAATCAACCACATATGAAACATCAGGAGTAACCTGGATAGCATTACTATCGTGATCCAATAATGGATTGTTAATATTATTATACTCTGTATAATTAATGGGATCAACAAATTCACCAACAGACGTTAGTGCCACCGGTAAAACCGTGTCTGAGTATCTCATTAAGACGGTCGAGTCAAACCACATTGGGGTGGAAAAAATGTTTGTATTCGGTGTAGCTGTCCAACCATTTGATATTAGCAGATCAATATCAAGAAAATGGCTGTACCATCTACTACCACCAATACGTGGACCTATTTTTGTGCTTCTTGCACCTGGATTTTGTGCGGATACATGCAAGGTGAACAAAGCTGCTGCAATGAGTAAAAACAACCTTTTCATAAGTTTATAGATTTAAGAGTCCAAGAGTTAACACCAAGAATAGACGCTAAAATTACATAATGCCTTTGGTGATATTTATAAGAAATGAAAAAGGGAGGAAAACTCCTCCCTTTAAAAAAATATATTTTATCCTACTAATGGGCTATCGATATTTTTCCCGTAATAGTTTGGCCATCTGCCTTCAGGCTATAAATGTATGTACCTGACGGTAAATCAGATGTATAGAATACAGCTTTACCTGCAGATATATTTCCCATATTTTGTGTTCTTACCATCTGACCGATCGTATTTGTCAGGGTGACTGATACTTGCGCATTATAATTTAAAGTGAATGGAATATATACAACATCATTGGCCGGACTTGGATAAGCAATTACCGAACTAACTGTATTATATAGATTTTTCACAGCAGTGGTAGTATCTCCATTCAATATGCTATCCGCCTGGGCAATACTATAGCAACCAGCGCATTTGATATGGCTTAAAGACCAAAGGTATTGGTTAGGGAAATTACCACCAGAAGGACTAAACGCATTTTGGAAAGCCTGATCAGCCAATGTACCGAAATAAAAAGTATTGATGCCCATATTGCGAGCATCCATCAAGGATGAGCCATTCTCGTCATGCCAGTTTGTATCAGCCGGCGAATTTGTTGGCCCCATACGGTTTCCATACCAATAGGTCATCCAGCTTGGGGGGCTGCTTTCATAACCCCATACAGGTTCAAAATAGTTGAACTGCTGTACTGAATCTACATTGGGAGTCGAAGTATCACCCGTCTTAAATGTAAAAGAAACCGCATATCTCATACCTGCCGGGATATGAGCACCTCCGGAAGGAACTGCATAAGTGAAATATTTCAATACGGTATCTGCATCTGTAAGCGGATGTAATGGTTGTTTCCATACTACACCACCAGGAATTGCTGCAGTATCATCCACGCCAGCACATCTTAAAACGCTATCCGCACCAGGTATAAAAACATACATAGATGTATCAGTTACATTAGGATTCTCATTGATCCATGATGCATTTGTTTTTGTATAGAAATTAATAAAACGCTGTGGTTGCACAGATATGATCAATGTATCAACTATAGAACTTTTACCCGGAACGGCCACATACCCTGCTAAAAGGCTTACCGAATCAATTACATACGGAACACCACGCGTAACTTGTATTAAAGTTGAGTCACCACCCAATAGAGGGCTTTGTGGATTGTTATATTGCGTGTAAGCTGCCGGGTCCACATAATCAGCCACAGAAGATAATTCTATTGCTGAAAGCCCTTCAGTAAATCTTAATAATACCGTAGAATCAAACCACATTGGTGAGAAATGTATGTTAGTTGCCGGACTGGCAGTCCATCCCTGTCCTATTATTTGGTCAATAGTAAGAAAATGGCTGTACCACC
>DATNFP010000039.1:0-13462 GCA_035606335.1 Flavipsychrobacter sp.
ATTCCTTTATAGTAGGGAGTTTCAGGATTTTCTTTTGTTCAGAAAAAATAAAATAGCCCTTCTTGAAAAGCATCCTGTAGATACCGCGCAAGTTGTTCATAGTGACCCTCAGTTTTATGATGCCTATCGTATAGCAGGCGATTATTGCAGACAAAATAAATGGTATACAAGTGCTATTAGCTATTACCAGGCTGCTTTATCACACGAAGTAGCCACGATGAATGAGCGTGAGTCAATGTTGAAAAAAATTGAAGAATGCAAAAGAAAAATGAAACAATAAAACATCATATTATCTTGCATTCTGTATAACACTATGCCGTCCTCCTCAGTCAATTATCAGGAACTATTTGCTCAGCACAAAGTATGTGTGTTGATACCCACATATAATAATGGAGGCACATTGGCTAATGTTATTAATAGTGTTCTTGAATACACAAACAATATCATAGTAGTGAATGATGGCGCTACAGATAATACAGTTAATATACTGCAGCAATTCCCTACGATTCATATTATCAGCTATGCACCAAATAAAGGAAAAGGATTTGCGCTACGGACTGGTATAAAAGAAGCTGCAAGATTGGGTTACAGCTATGCCATAACAATAGATAGCGACGGTCAGCATTTTGCGTATGACTTACCGCGTTTTTTAGCACAATTAGAAGATACTCCGGGAACATTAATGATAGGAGCCAGAAACCTCAGTCAGGAAAACGTACCTGGTAAAAGTAGCTTTGGCAATCGTTTTTCAAACTTTTGGTATTGGATAGAAACAGGTAAAAAACTATCTGACACACAATCTGGCTATAGATTATACCCTTTAGAAAAGCTGTCCAAAAAAAAATATGTAACAAGAAAATATGAATTCGAAATAGAGATACTTGTGAGAGCGGCCTGGAGCGGCATCCCTGTCATTAGTATACCAATATCCGTTTATTATCCCCCTGCCAATGAGCGCGTTTCTCATTTCCGCCCGTTTAAGGATTTTACACGCATCAGCATATTAAATACAGTACTTGTACTAATAGCCTTTCTCTGGATCAAGCCTCGCGATTTTATAAAAATGCTATTTAGTAAAGATGGGTGGCAAAGACTATGGGATATGATATTTGTAAATCCACAGGAAAGTAATCACACTAAAGCAGCTTCTATTGGATTTGGGATTTTTATGGGCATTGTACCCCTATGGGGTTTTCAGTTAGCAATAGGCATTCCCCTTGCTATATTATTTAAGCTAAACAAAGGTCTTTTCCTTATTGCTGCTAATATCAGCATTGTTCCAGTAATGCCCATTATATTGCTGGCAAGCATCCTTACCGGTAAATGGCTGCTTGGTACAGATATAGCAATTCCAGATTGGCATAATATATCGCTGTCGCAGGTGAAACACGATGGAATAGCCTTCTTTCTGGGCGGCTCAGTATTGGCTATTGCTACAGGGATAATAGCATATATAGTTTCATATGTAGCTCTTTTGTTTATAAGAAGAAAAAGACAAAGAGTAATAGCATAAAAAAACCCGCCCTGCAATTGCAAGACGGGATTATTCACCTTTAATTTTCTTCAGCTTATCCTAGATAAACTTTTAGTGCGTTGCTATAGCGCGCTTTCTGCAAACGCTTAATAGCACGTTCCTTTATCTGGCGGATACGTTCCTTTGTAAGATCATATTTTTCACCTATTTCTTCTATTGTTGGGCCATCATCGCCTTCCAATCCAAAATAGGCTGCTAAAATTTCTGCTTCACGAATGCTCAATGATTTCAATATACGACGAATTTCAGCACGTAATGAATCTTTCATTACATCTTCATCTGTGTCGCTGCTACCTTCAAGCAGGTCGCCCATTGCTACATCTTCGGCTTCGTGCACAGGTGCATCAAGTGAAGTGTGGCGTGAGTTGCTGGTGAAAATATTGGTTATTTCGGTTTCGCTCATTTCCAATATTTCAGCCAGTTCTTCGGTAGATGGTTCGCGTTCATGCTCTTGTTCAAAAGCTATAAATGCTTTATTGGCTTTATTGTATGTGCCAATTTTGTTTTGCGGTAAGCGTACCAAACGGCCTTGTTCTGCTAATGCCTGCAGAATAGACTGGCGAATCCACCATACTGCGTATGAAATAAATTTAAAACCTTTGGTTTCATCAAAACGCTGTGCTGCCTTTATCAATCCCAAATTGCCTTCATTAATCAAGTCACTCAACGATAAACCCTGGTGCTGATATTGTTTTGCCACAGAAACCACGAAACGAAGATTCGCTTTTACGAGTTTTTCCAGTGCGCGCTGATCGCCCATATGTATTTTTTGGGCAAGTGTTGTTTCCTCTTCGGGAGTGATCATCGATATTTTGCTGATCTCCTGCAGATACTTTTCAACGGCCTGTGAATCTCGATTCGTAATTTGGGTGGCAATCTTTAACTGCCTCATAGACAAATAAAATTTAATTTTAAGAACGTAATATTTATAAGACGTAGAACCATTACAAAAGGTTTGCAGGCTTTTAGAATAATTCCCCTATCTTTATACTGCACAAAATACGTTCCATAATTTGGCAGGTTTTTGTTATATCTCTGTCAATATTTCTTTAAACGTTGGAATTTCAAGCCTGGCTTACCTTCTGTAGTTATGGATTTCCTTTATAACTGTATAACAGTAACGAGTAAACATTAAATCTTTGACAGATCGCATGCAAAGGTAAAATGGATATGTCAAAATTGCTACCTTTGCCGCCTCTAATATTGCTTTTTTAACATTTTATGCAAAAAGATTTATATCAACACCCCGATTATTTCTTGGTAGATGAACTGCTTACAGATGAACATAAATTGATTCGTGATACTGTAAGGGCATACGTTAAAAAAGAAATTTCCCCTATAATAGAAGAATATGCCCAAAAGGCACAATTTCCAAAGCAGATCATAAAGGGACTGGGTGACCTTGGTTGCTTTGGCCCTTTCATACCTCAAAAATATGGGGGAGCAGGCCTTGATTATATATCTTATGGTATTATGATGCAGGAACTGGAACGCGGAGATTCCGGGGTAAGGTCTACTGCATCGGTTCAGGGATCGCTTGTAATGTTCCCCATTTATAAATTCGGTAACGAAGAACAAAAAAATAAATACCTGCCTAAATTAGCCACAGGGGAGTGGATGGGCTGTTTTGGTCTTACTGAACCTGACCATGGCTCAAATCCCGCAGGAATGCTGACTAATTACACAGATGCTGGTGATCATGTGGTGCTGAATGGGTCAAAAATGTGGATATCTAACGCGCCATTTGCAGATATTGCAGTAGTGTGGGCAAAAGACGAAAGTGGGGAAATTCATGGCCTAATTGTAGAAAGGGGAATGGAAGGATTTTCTACACCTGAAACACATGGCAAGTGGTCTTTAAGAGCATCGGCAACGGGCGAATTAGTATTTGATAATGTAAAAGTACCTAAGCAAAATATATTATCCGGCGTAAAAGGCTTAAAAGGACCCCTTTCCTGCTTGTCAAGTGCGCGTTATGGCATTGCCTGGGGAGCATTAGGTTGTGCAATGGATTGCTATGATACAGCGCTACGCTATTCTATGCAAAGAGTACAATTTGACAGGCCAATTGCGGGATTTCAACTTACCCAAAAGAAGCTGGCAGAAATGATAACTGAAATAACCAAAAGTCAGCTATTAAACTGGAGATTAGGGGTATTGAGAAATGAGGATAGAGCTAATCCTTCCCAGATATCAATGGCAAAACGTAATAGCTGCGATATTGCATTACGGGTAGCCCGCGAAGCCCGTCAAATATTGGGCGGTATGGGTATTACCGGTGAATACAGCATTATGAGACACATGATGAACCTGGAATCGGTAGTGACATACGAAGGCACTCACGATATACATCTGCTTATCACAGGTATGGACATTACCGGAATTAACGCTTTTAAATAGAACGTACGATCAGAGGTTGTTTTTAGCAATACTATTTGTTTTCCAGCGTGTGTGCTTTAAAATAGCTGAAGATTAGTATCCCTGACATTATAATACTGGTTATTGATATTGTCAAGCCTATCCAGATAAGTTCTATCGGTACATCCGATTTCACTTTGGAGCTTGGATATTCGCTTGATGAAATAAGGAAAAACCATATTGAGAAAAATAATACTATAACACCTAGTATTAAGTTGGCCAATTTGCGCCTGAGAAACAGCTGAACGAGGAAAATAACCATCATTACAAAACCACCGTAGCTGAATTGTTCAGTGGTAAATAGTGCCTCAAAAAACCAAAAACCTCCTAACAAAACAAAATATATACAAGCTATAAAGACTGCAATACCATATCCATTGCCAAAAATTGCTTTATGTGAGCGTATTAGTTTCATCAGGTAAATGTAAAATTGATTATTTGCTTTTTATCTTATTCATCCAGGCTTCCATCCTTTCTTTTTCATTTAATGAGACAGAAAGATGAATCTTTAGATTATTGTTTTTATCTGGTTTTAAAATGTATTGGTAATCACAGTTATATATCGGTTGATTTTTTGAATCACAATATTGCCAGTTCACTTTAGCGTGAATAATTCTCTCACTCCATGGCTTTTTATTTCTCACATCTGCTTTTACAGAAACAATTCCGAATTGCTTATAAAACAAAACTCCCTGGTTAAACAACCCCTCCAGCTTACTTGCTTCGGTAAATAATGTGGTTGCATCATCTGATAAAAATGTGCATGGTATAAAATAATGATGAGCCATTAGCTTGGTATCATGGTGTTCCAAAGCTTTGGCGTATGATTCAAAGAAGTCGTCTATACTGAATAAAGGCTGAATTAATGTATTCATAATCTCTCTTTACAACCGCGCGAAAGTAGCATTTTCTATAAACCGAAAAGCAGGATGAAAAACATTTTTCATCGCTTAATTCGTAAAATAAGCGCAACTTTTTATTTTTGAGCTAAATATCGCAAATTGAAAACCCTGCTCGATCATAATCAACTCAATATAACGCTGCAGCGGTTGGCACATCAATTGGTTGAAAATCACCTGACTTTTCAAAATACCGCTATAATAGGAATTCAGCCACGCGGTGTATGGCTGTCTGACCGCATAGCGCAGCTTATAAAAGAAATTACCGGTCAAAAACATATTGATTACGGCAAGCTAGATATTACATTTTACAGAGACGATGTGCACCAAAGTGCAGGTATCCAGGTACCATCTCAGACTGACATTCCATTTAGTGTGGAAAAGTGTAACGTGATATTAATAGATGATGTATTGCACACCGGGCGTACGATAAGAGCTGCTATGGATGCATTGATAGATTTTGGAAGACCCAAAAATGTTGAGTTGATGGTGTTGATTGACCGACGTTTTAGTCGTGAATTACCTATACAGCCAGATTATGTAGGACGAACAGTAGATACGATAATTACGCAGAAAGTAAAGGTTTATTGGTCGGAAAAAGACAGTAAGGACGAAGTAGTGTTAATTGATTAAACAAGCAAAAAGAAACATGTCGCTTTCAGTAAAACATCTGTTAGGCATTAAGGAACTACAAACTGACGATATAGAGCAGATTTTTCAGACTGCTGATAACTTTAAGCAAGTGTTGCAACGGCCTATTAAGAAAGTCCCGACTCTACGCGATACTACTATTGTAAACCTGTTTTTTGAAAATTCAACCCGCACACGTATCTCATTCGAATTAGCAGAAAAAAGACTTAGCGCCGACACCATTAATTTCTCAAGTTCAGGATCTTCTGTATCAAAGGGTGAAACTTTGATAGATACAGTTAATAATATTTTGGCAATGAAGGTGGATATGGTGGTGATGCGACACTCAGCAAGTGGCGCCCCCTGGTTTCTATCCCAGCATATAGATGCAAGTATTGTAAATGCGGGAGATGGTACAAATGAGCATCCAACACAAGCATTACTTGACGCATATTCAATAAGAGAAAAACTTGGTTCGCTGAAAGGCAAGCGTATCACCATCATTGGCGATATAATGCACTCAAGGGTGGCATTAAGCAACATCTTTTGCCTAAATAAATTAGGCGCTGAAATAACTGTCTCTGGGCCGCCTACATTAATACCAAAATATATTGAAGACTTGGGTGTACGTGTGGAATACAATGTGAAGAAAGCTCTCGAGTGGTGTGATGTGGCTAACGTTTTACGCATACAATTAGAAAGGCAACATAAGCCTCTATTCTCCACGCTTAGAGAATATGCTTTGTACTATGGGGTAAACAAACAAATGCTCGATAGTATAAAAAAAGAAATATTAATCATGCACCCTGGTCCTATAAATAGAGGCGTGGAAATAAATTCTGATGTAGCAGACAGTAAGCAGTCTATTATACTAGACCAGGTGGAAAATGGCGTAGCGATAAGAATGGCTGTCATTTATCTGCTTTCTGGTAAGAGAGAGACAGTGGAATAATCATTTTACTTACAATGTAGATTTGACCTTGCAAATCGTCGTATCTTTGCAATTCTTCTTTAAAGGATTATTAAAATATTATAGAATATGTCATCAACCTGGTTTCGTCGAATCAAGAAGGGAATTTTGACTACAACAGAGGAAAAGAAGGAAGCACCCGATGGATTATGGCATAAATGCCCCGAATGCAAAACTACAAATACAGTAAAAGAGCTACAGGATAACCTTTACGTTTGCCCCAAATGCAATTATCATAACCGCATAAATGCAGAAGAGTATTTTGAAATACTTTTTGATGGTAAGTATGAATTATTGTTCGAAAATATTTTACCGGAGGATTACCTGGGTTTTGTAGATGTTAAACCATACGATGCCCGTTTAAGAGATGCACAACGGAGCACTGAACTGCCGGATGCAATGACTGTAGGAGTGGGAGAGCTGAAGGGTAAAAAAATAGTGATAGCAGCAATGAACTTCAACTTCATCGGGGGATCAATGGGGTCGGTAGTTGGTGAAAAGATATCGAGGGCCATAGATCATAGTATCAAGCATAAGCTTCCTCTTTTGATCATATCAAAATCGGGTGGTGCGCGCATGATGGAAAGTGCTTTCTCATTAATGCAGATGGCAAAAACATCAGCTAAGCTTACACAGCTTGCCAAAGCAGGACTGCCGTATATATCATTAATGACAGATCCAACCACGGGTGGCGTTACAGCTTCATACGCCATGCTTGGAGACCTGAATATTGCTGAACCTAAAGCTCTGATAGGCTTTGCCGGTCCGAGAGTTATAAAAGAAACAATTAAAAAAGATCTGCCTGCCGGCTTTCAACGCTCTGAATTTTTATTAGAGCACGGCTTCCTGGATTTTATTATAGACCGGAAAAACCTGAAATATAAATTAGCAATGGTGCTGGATTGGTTTATGAAGAAAAACTTGCATGCCAGCTAATTATTCCACTATTGTTTTAAAATGATGTTTTGCCAGAAAATATTTATATAAAAAATAAACCGGCAACTTTTGAGTATGCCATTGAAGACAGGCTCACGGCAGGTATCATGCTAACCGGCTCTGAAATCAAATCCATTCGGAATGGCAAAGTAAGCTTCAATGACAGTTATTGCTTTTTTCATAAAGGTGAGCTATGGGTAAAGAGCCTTTATATCGCAGAATATGTGAATGCGGGCTATGCTGGGCACGATCCTGTGCGGGATCGCAAGTTGTTGTTACAAAAAAAAGAGCTGATAAAGTGGACAAATAAAGTAAAAGAGAAAGGTTTCACAATGATACCACTTGCCGTATTTATCAATGAGAACGGCTATGCCAAAGTGGAAATAGGCCTTGGCAAAGGCAAGAAGCTGCACGATAAACGCGAAAGCATTAAATCAAGAGATGCGGAAAGGGAAATTAAACGCTATCTGAAATAGCTTCCCGATTATTTTCTTCCAGGTATCGTTATCCCCAGGTTCAGGATCATTTCATATGTGCCGAATGCCTGTTTAGCTCTGCCATCATACACTTGAAGATGAGAATATCTGGCATAGTCTAATTTATTACAGTACTCCAGATAAACATATTTAAAAAGAGTCACTTTTACTGTTCCTTCAATACCGGTATTCCAACCACCCAATTGAAAATGAGGATCGTTTGCCTCACCAAACAAACTATTTTGCACGTGTGGAACAACAGGCCCAATGCCTGCCTTGCCAAGTAAATCTATTTTCAGATTATTATCTTTTGTATTAAAAATATGCTTACGCTTTACAATATTTATCAGGAAAAAGTTTGCCCCATTATTCAAATAATAATAAAATCCATTTGATTGAGTAAATAGTATTGGACTGGTTGCCGGCTTATCGTTAATTGTTCCTTTCACCTGTATGTTCTGCGGATCGGATATGAGGTATTTAGTATGGTCAAAATTAATTTCGAGCGCAAGTCCCTTTTCTTCATTAAAAAAGAAACCAAGCCTGTAATTGTATTGAGGAATAGTAATAGCCGATCCGATAATCTTGTCCCAACCAATGTGATCATGAGATCTCACATTTTCCATGGTATAATCATTATTCAATGACGGTTGTGAAATCTTTACGTTACTATGCGTATACCACTCTTCATTGTAACCCCAAGAAAAATAATAGGAAGTCTTATGTTTTTTCTTTGCCTTAATAGTTGATGTTTGGGGCGCAGATTGTGCAAATATTACTACCGGAACAATTATATATAGTAAGGTGAATATGTATCTCTTCATTTGCGGAAAATTGCTGCAAAGCTAACTCAGCAATTTCAATTTGAATAGATTTAATTGATGAGAAAGATATTAATTATAATATAATTTTCTATTCTACCCTCTCCGTAAAGCTAACTCCGTGATGATGTAGCTCTGTTAGCACCGGTCTATAAACTGCAGGCATATTGGGTATATGTACACCCGCAGGTGGAAGTATTTTTTTATTTAACACCATTCTTGACAGTATTCCCATTGGCAAACCCACTGTTTTTGCCATTGCTGAATATTCGCGACTTTCTCCCTTTAATACTAAAGAGCTGCAAAGTTTTATCTTTTTCCCTTTGTGTAGGTACTCTACTTCGTGTTGCATTATCACCATATCCTTTTCTGTAGATGTCATTTTCCACTTATCAAGCAATAGCTCCAGCAAAATATCTGCGGAAGAACATTTTTGGGGAACTAATGGCTTATCTTCGAACAAGCCCAGCCATTCTATCATTGACAAAACTTTATCGTCAGGCTCAATTCCTAATTTCTGTGCGACATATTCTTTTAATGCAACATCGTTATTATATGCTGTTTTATTTTTCAACCAGGACGAGTAAGTAAAGCCTTGTGTATCAAATATGTCATTCTGGTTAGTCAAGCCCAGAGATACTAAAGCCTGCCAGCCTTTACAAAAAGCAGGATGACGAAGGGTAGCGCGCATAAATGTTTTGATGTCCGGCACATCATACATTTCCAGATAATGGAGAGAGTCTCTATTGGGATAAAAAGCCAAAGAACCAACCTCATCTACTTTTATTTTCTTATTCTTATCAAATATCCTTTCATAAGGCACATCAATTTTTTTTCCATTTTGCAAAAAGATTGCCCCTCCTAACCCTGCTGTAATTATATTCCTGGGGTTCCAACTGAATTTATAGTGCCATGGATTATCGTCAGATTCCGGAGCAATAAGCCCTCCACAATATGATTTGAAAGAAGTAATGACCCCGGCAACTCTTTGGATACTATGAATAATCTGATTGGCTGTCATATGATCGATGCCCGGATCAAGGCCCATTTCACACATGAACATAATGCCGGCATCTTTTACTTCTTTACTCATCTCCATTATTTCCGGAGATATATAAGAAGAAGTAATAAGGTTTTTTTTGTATCGCAGACAATCTTTTGCTAAGTGAATATGCAAATGTGGAGGCATTAATGAAACAACTAAATCAGCTTGTTTCACCAGAGGTTCACGTTCAGAATTATTGGTAATGTCTATTATGGCGGCTTCGGCAAATGGATTATTACCTATTTTTTCTTTTATAGCAGTTTCATTATCATCTGCAATAATTATTTTCCACTTATTGCGTGGTGCATGAGATAATAAATAATGAATAAGATAAATAGATGATTTACCGGCGCCGGCAACCAAAATTGTTTGCATAAGTATTGTAAAAAATATTTATAAAAGCAAAGAGGTTAAAATTATAAGGTTAGGTTTGCTGTTTATATTGGCTTATTCTCTTATTTTTCCTCTCTGAGCAAATGTAATAAAACTATAATCATATGCCTCAAATTTGGAAAAATAATAACGTGACTCTTACCACATTAAATAGCCTGAGTAAAAATACGATGGCAGAATTTCTGGATATTTCTTTCATAGATATAGGGGATGATCATCTAAAAGCCTCTATGCCGGTGAATAATAAAACACATCAGCCATATGGCTTATTACATGGTGGCGCATCGGCTGTGCTTGCAGAAACAATAGGAAGCGTGGCCTCATCGCTATGTATTGATACAGAAAGGCAAATTTGCGTGGGAATAGAGATAAATTGCAATCACATCAGAGGTAAAAAAGACGGTGTAGTAATAGCTACCGCACAACCCTTACATATTGGCGCCACTACGCATGTATGGGACATAAAAATAAAAGACGAAAAAGAAAACCTGATCTGCGTGAGCAGGTTAACGGTAGCGATACTTAAGAAAGTATAGTCTTTATTTTTCAAGGATTCTTATTTCCACCCTTCTGTTTTTATTCTGGTCTTCTGTTGTTCTTTCTATCGGCACTAATGGCCTGGTTTTGCCAAATCCTTTGTATTTCATCCGTTCCGGGTCAATACCTTTTTGTTCAAGATAATCATAAATGGCTTTTGCTCTATTTAAAGACAGATTATAATCATGAAGATCTATATCATAGCCATCAGGCGTATTGGCCTCACAGCAAATGTGACCTTCTATCTGTATTTTAATTTTTTTATTCTTATCAAGAATATTATACAAGGTATCGAGTGTAGGCAAAGATTCTTCTCTTACTTCATGGCTACCGGGAAGGAAATATATGTTATTTAGGGTTAAAGTTTCATTTACATTTAATTTAGTAATGTCTTTGGATTTTTGAACCACCGGGGAAGGAGAAGGCTTCTCCGCAGCTAAAGATTTCTCAATAACAACCTGCACTTTTCTATCGTCCGGGTAGCCAATTTTACCCTTTTCAGGGCTTCTTTCAATCTTACCTTTTCCTATTACCAATTTGATATTTTCTTTGGCAAAGCCTGATTGTTCCAGGTATGATTTCACATTTTCAGCCCTTGCCCGTGAAAGAGCAATATTATATGGCTTACTGCCTAAATAGTCTGCATAGCCCAATATAACCACGCTCTGGCCGGGAATAAGCACATTATTATAAATAAGTGAGTCAATAGTATGTTGCGCTGTTTTGCTTAAATTTCTGTCATTGAGCGGGAAATAGATCTGCAAACTATCCATTTTTTGCGCAATCGCGGCATGGAAAGAGACCAATAATATAGCAAATAGTGCTGCTTTAAATACGTGGTTCATAAGATAATATTTAGAGTGTTCTTTTAGTTTTCAAGAACCCTTATCTCAACCCGTCGGTTCTTGTTGGCATCTTCTTCTGTTTTTTCAACAGGCACAATAGGCCTGCTATGTCCATAACCTGCATATTTCAACCTGTCCGGATCAATACCCTTTTTTACCAGGTAGTCATAAATAAATTTTGCCCTGTTCACTGATAGGTTGCTATCTCCATTGTCCATATCATAGGCATCAGGAAAATTAAAGATGCAGCAAACATGGCCTTCTATCTTCACTTTAAGATTTTCATTTTGTTCCAGTACTTTATATAGCTTTTCTAATTCTGGTAGTGACTCCGGCCTTATGGTATGTCTTTGAGGCAGGAAATAAATGTTTTTCATTATAAAAACATCTCCTGGCTTATAGTCTTTTATATCTGTTATGTCATTACTGCGAACTGGCTTTTTCTCCATGGTAGCTACGGTGTCATGCTTAACAGGTATGGAAGAAGGCTGAGTTTTTTTTATTGCTGATGCAGGAATATCATGAGCTTTTTGAATAACTATATCTACTCGTCTGTCCAAAGGAAAACCTGATGGATCGTGCGGTACATTTCTTTTTACTTCACCTTTGCCAATGCAAACTTTAATATTTTCCTGGCTAATACCATAATTTTCTAAATAGTCTGCCACATTTTTAGCCCGCGCTTCGGATAGTCCGTTATTATATCGTTCAGACCCTAAATAATCTGCATAACCCACAATGAAAAGGTTTTTACCGGGAATTATTCTATTATAATAAATTTCGGAATCGATTTTCGCTTGCGCCTGTTTGCTCAGCGTCCTGACATTAAGGTCGAAGTAAAGCTTAATACTATCATTACTGCTTTGTGCAAGTACAGGAGAATATAAAGCAATAAACAAAATGATAAATGATATCTTAAAAAAACGGGACATGAGTTGTATGAAAGATAAAAAAACTAATTGAAAAATTTATGGCCTGATGTTTTATAAGTGAAATAAGTGTCGTTAAAAAAGATACATATAGGAACCTCTGGGTGGAGCTATAAGGACTGGAAAGGACTATATTATCCGGAAAAATTAAAAACAACTGAATGGCTGTCATATTATGCTAAGCAATTTGATAATACAGAGATTAATACAAGCTTTTATCATTTGCCTAAGAGGCAAACGGTATTAAATTGGGCTGAGAAAGTACCTAAAAGATTTAGATTTTGTCCTAAGATTAGCCGATATCTTACTCATATGAAAAAACTACACGAGCCTGATGAACCACTGGAACGTTTTTTTGAAGTATTCGATTTAATAAAACCTGTCCTTGGGCCTGTACTGATTCAATTACCTCCATCCTTGAAGTTTAATTACGATCTCGCCTTAAGCTTTTTTGATATCTTATGGAGAAAATACAAAGCCTATGATTTCGCACTGGAAGTGCGCCATAACACCTGGCTGGAAAACGATAGCCTGGATCTGATGACAAAATATAATATTGCTTTTGTGATTTCGCAATCAGGTATCGGATTCCCATATTCAGAAATGGTTACCTCTAAAAATATATATGTACGCTTTCATGGCCCAGGTAAGCTATATGCATCATCTTATACAGATGAAACTCTTAAAGGCTTTGCTACTAAATTTAAAAAATGGATAAAAGAAGGGCATGTTTTGTGGATTTTCTTCAATAATGACTTTTATGGATACGCAATAAATAATGCAGAAAAGCTAAAGGAACTAATGACAGAGGATGACTAATCCAACACGTGACGCTTATAGAAAGGAGAGATTAAAAAGCGAAATGCAATTTTTCTTTTAGTCAACCAGGCAATGTTCTTACCATGCTTTTTATTATTTAAGATGTTCTTTGCCAGCCAGGGTGTTACTGTTTCTACTTTGTCTGCAAGGATATTAAATATTCGTTTCATTTTTTTGCTGTTCCGGTAATGATTTTCATCTTCTCCAAGT
>DATNFP010000040.1:0-32437 GCA_035606335.1 Flavipsychrobacter sp.
AGTCTCCAGCCTGTCATTGCAAAGCCCTTCGACATACCATTTATCACTGCTACACGGTCGCGAAGCTCCGGGAATTGTGCTATGCTTTCGTGATGCCCCACATAGTTGATGTATTCGTAGATCTCATCACTGATGATGAAGACATTGGGGTAACGTTTGAAAACTTCGGCAAGACCAGCTAATTCTTCACGCGAATAGACACTGCCTGTTGGATTGCAAGGGGAAGAAAAAATGAACAGCTTTGTTTTGAGAGTTATTTCCTTTTCCAGCCTTTCAGGGGTGAGCTTAAAATCGGTATCTATATCGCAGGGGATAAATTTTACTACGCCTTCTGCCAAGGCAACCTGGGCACTATATGTAACCCAATAAGGAGTGGGGATTATAACCTCATCTCCAGGGTCTACAAGACTCATTATGACATTAGCTATGGATTGCTTTGCGCCGGTAGATACAATTATTTCTTCAGGACTATATTCGAGATTGTTGTCGCGTTTTAGCTTTTCGCAAATTGCTTTTCTTAATTCAGGGAAACCAGCTACAGGAGGATATTTGGTATATCCCTCTTCCATTGCTTCGGTAGCAGCTTCGCAAATATATTCGGGAGTACGGAAATCTGGTTCTCCAAGGCTCAAATCTACAATGTCAATACCTTGTGCTTTCAGTTCGCGGCTTAGCTTTGCCATGCGTATTGTTTGCGGCTCAGCTACCCGGTTTATTCTTTGGGATAGTTGCATACGATTATGCTATTGGTAAAAGACAAATGTAAGCAACCTGTGCTTAAAAGCTTATACAATATTGTGAATTATAGGTTAATGCGAATAAGCTGTAGTGAAAAACATCAAATAAAGGGAAAACAATATAATAATGCCTATGACAACTGACAGGAGGATTATAGTTTTTTTATAACCACTGTTTATCACTTTTATCTTGCGGAACTCACTTAAATTATTGATAATGTTCTCCATGCGTGAAAAGGCTGTTTCACCTTTTACTACATAATCGTAGGCGCCGTATTTCATACTGTCGACTGCAACATCCAGTTTATCCTGGCCGGAGAGCATTACTACTTCTACCTGGGGATGGGTTTCTTTTATCTCTTTTAAGATTTCTACACCATTTTTGACATTGGCTTTTTGCGCGTTCAGATGATAATCGAGAACAACAATGTCAGGATTAAGATTCATGTTCTTTAATGCGTCTTCGCCATTTTCAAACGTTTTGATATTATAGATAAAACGTTCGGACAAATAGTCTTTCAACATTTCATTCTGAATAGGTTCATCATCGACCAGGAAAATGGAATGTTTACTGTCTGTTGCCATATAGTGATGTTTATTTTGTAGAAAAATAGAAAAAATATTTAAAAGGAAAGAATTGGCAGTTTATTTTTTGCACACGTTTGTAGCGCAAAAATAGATACCATAGGTTAAGCCATTATTATGATTTAGAGAGCAACTGACTTCTTAAGTTCCTCGAAAGCCTTTGCACAGACACGTTTTAGATTATCTACAAGTTGTGGCAGCATATCGTAATGGGTTGTTTCGGTGGCTGCCTGTTCGATAAGGAGAATGTGACTAACTTCCTCTTTTACCCCCATATACGACAATTGCGGCTTGAGGGAGTGGGCGGCAATTTTTATGGTAGAATAATCTTTCGTCTGAAGACCTTGTTCAATATTGTTTAAAAGGCGGGGTACATTTTCCAGGAACATGCCTATGTATTTGTTCATTTTGGCAGTATTGTTTTCTGTGAACTGATTTAAGAAATTCATATCAGTTATTTTATCAGGTAAGGTTTGTGTTACCGGACCCATTGGTTTTTTTTCGGGAGATGCGATATTTTCTATTTGTATGGGCTTGTTTTCGAGAACTGCGATCATTTTTAAAAGAAGTTCATCGGTCTGGAAGGGCTTGGATACGTAGGCATTCATGCCTGCATTAAGATATTGCTGTACGTCTTCCTGTAGCACATTAGCCGTCATAGCAATGATCCTTGTATCGCGGGCAGGAGAGGGTAGTGTGTTTCTGATTTCCTTTGTTGCTGTGAGTCCATCCATTACAGGCATTTGTATATCCATTAGTACTATGTCATAATTTTCTTTCTGCACACGATTGATGGCTTCCTGGCCATTTACAGCTATGTCAATAGATATGCCGGGGATAATTTCTTTTAAGGTATCCTCGGCTACCATGCGGTTAAACTCGTTGTCTTCAACAAGCAGTAGTTTTATCTTGTTAAGACATTGCATTGATTTTTCATCAACGATGCTTTTGGGCACATCCATTGGTTGCACAGTAGATTCTTCGAATGGTATGATAACGGTAAAAGTAGTACCCTTATTAAGCTCGCTTTTTATTGAGATATCACCTTTCATTAATAAAACCAATTGCCGGGATATGGTCAAGCCGAGTCCTGTGCCACCATATTTCCTTGACACATCTGCACCCGCCTGTGTGAAGCTATCGAATATCTTGTCTATGTTTTCGGGAGCAATGCCGATACCGGTATCTATAATATCAAGCTGTATCCAGAAATTTTTATCCTGTTTTTTCTGAATTGTAGCGCGTACTTCTACATGGCCTTTTTCGGTAAATTTTATGGCATTGCCTGTGAGATTGATTAACACCTGGTTGATCCTTGTGGGGTCGCCAATCAATCTACCGGGAATGGCCGGATCTACATACACACGTAAATCAATATTTTTTTCTTCGGCTTTCAGCATCAGCATATCGCTCATGGCCAGGATCACTTCGCGCAAAGAAAAATCTGTTTGTTCGATGATTATTTTGCCCGCTTCTATTTTAGAGAGATCAAGAATATCATTAATAATAACCAGGAGATTGTCTGCTGATTGCCTTATGGCCCCCAGGTAGCGCATTTGTTCCGGCTTAGGGTCTTTGCCGAGTAAGAGCCGTGTCATGCCTACAATTGCATTCATAGGTGTGCGTATCTCATGGCTCATATTGGCCATGAATTGCTGCTTTAGAAAAGCAGTTCGTTCGGCTACTTCTTTTTCTTTCTTTGCAAGTTCTGTTTGTTGCCTGATCTGAAGATTGCGAAGCTTATTAAATGTTGTCTGCGTGAATATTTCTTCTTTTAGGTTTTCAAATGCTTTCAGATGGTGAAACGCTTTGGGTATATCGCCCATTTTATCATACAACGCAGAAAGCATTTCATGCACGCTCATCAGGTCGTGACGGCGCATGTATTCGTCGGCCAGATTATAAGCGGCATTTAGATGCTGCAACGAAAACTGATAATTGCCTTCATCCATTTGCAACCTGCCAAGATAAAACTGGCTGATGATCTGCACCTCTACAAATCCCTGCTGCTGCGCTTTTTGTAATGAGTCAGTAAGATATTTGTGCGCATGATCGAAATCCTGCATTTTATAATACACTTTGCCTAAGCCACTTTCGGCCATTACATATACTGCATTTTCCGGTTCGGAATGGGCAAGGTTTTCTTCAAAATAGCGAAGCGCCTCGCCAAATTGTTCCTGTTTAAAATAGATATTGCCAAGTGTATTGTAAATAGAAACCAATCTGCTTGTGTCGTGTGAGCGTTCAAAGATAGGTAAGCATTTTAGAGCGTACTCGAGAGCGCTGTCATAATCGTATAAATCGTACAGGAGATTGGAAATACTTGTAAGATTTACAGACTGGGCAAATTCGTCACCTAATTCTTCATTTATTGCAAGTGCTTTTTCAAAATAATTTAGGGCGTTTGCCAGTTCTCCTAAGTCGCGGTAAATGTTCCCAAAATTATTTAGTACGCGCGTTTCGAGTCTTCTATCATTTACTTTTTTCGCCAAGCTGAGCGCTTGTGGCAGCACTTCAAGCCCTTTGTCATATTCACCCTGTAGCCAATAGCAGGAGCCTTTAAGATTAAGTCCCCGGCCTTGTCCGCGTAAATATCCTTCGGCAATAGAACGTTCAATAGCCTGATCTGCCAACAAAAAGGTTTGATCTACATCAAAATTGCGCATTTCGACAGCCATATCTATCAGCGTGTCAATCTTTGCCTTTTCATTGGTAAGACTATCGTATCGTTGCTGTAATTCCTTGTAACGCGGAGTGTCCATTTTAGATGAAATTTTCGGGTTGTGCATTTCTTTCTCTCTTATCTATAAAAATAAAAACCCCCTTTAAAACAGGAGGTTTTTTTATAAGGTGGATAATTATACTATTTATTAAGCTGCGTTGTCCTGGGCTTTATAATCATTAAGGCCTTTATCAACATAACTGGTAAACAGCACGCAAAAATGGCCCATTAACCATAACCCCCATGCTGCTGTAATCCATGCCGGCCAGGGATAAGTCCATCCTTTATGTCCTTTATCATAAGTAGTCCACATTATAACTACACCGATAGTAAAAGCTACGGCATGCAGACCAAGCAATGATAGCTGGCGTTTGGTTGGTTTTATTCTTTTAGGCATTATGCTTTTAATTTTGTGCAAAGATAATTTGCCCGGGTGGAAAAATAAAATACTTATACTCAGAATAATATAATATTGGATAATTAATATGACCAATTTATTAATTCATTAAACTATTATGTATATCATATTCAAGTTTGAACCTTTCCACAATAATTTATATAACAATGTGTATCTTTATCATAAGCAACAGAATTATCTCGCCTTAATAATATTTTTAAAAGGTCTTTTCAGGCCATAGTATTTTTTTATCTAAATAGATCTTACCCATAAGTTTTTGTAAAAAATGAAGAAATTATTGTACTTAGCTATTGCTTCCAGTGTATTGATGTGTGGCCGGGTGTCTGCACAGCCGTGGCTCAACCAGGGAAATAATGCTCCTATTCGCATGAAAGATGTAATGGAACACTACAAAACAGATGTAGAGCCATTGATGAATAGTGAAGAAGAGGATGACCAAGATAATAATCCGGGAATAAAAGAAGGTAAAAATTATCAATTTGACAGATGGCTTTGGTACTGGCAACAACATCTTGATGAAAATGGGTATATGGTTTCGCCTATTAAGAATTTTGAAGAATGGCAGGCATATAAAGTAAAGAACCAAATAGCAAATAAAGCCTCAAGAACCACAGGTGATAAGTCATCATGGGCCTTTATGGGTCCTCTTACAGTTACAGAAAACGATAGTTCAATATTAAGACAGGCGGCCGGTATAGGTAGAATAAGTGTAGTCGCATTTCATCCCACAGATACTAATACATTCTGGATAGGAAGCCCGGGGGGAGGAGCATGGAAAACAACTGATAACGGTAGTACCTGGACATGTATGACAGATGCATTGCCATTGCTGAGTGTTTCGGATATTGTCATAAACCCGGAGAATCCCAATACTATCTATTTATGTACGGGAGACGGCGATGCAGGAGATTATTACAGCATTGGTGTTTTAAAATCTATTGATGGGGGTGTGACATGGAATAACACTGGTTTAAAATGGACTACGACACAATTCAGGACGGCCAATAGTATGTTGATAGATCCCTTAGATACCAATTCTTTGATACTGGCGGCGAGCGACAGTCTTTATAGATCTTATGATGGTGGAAATAACTGGAAGGGGGTAGCCCCTGGGGATTTTAAACAAGTGCTATACAATCCTGCAGATACGAGTATAGCATATGCCACCAGTTATTTTAACAGTGCATCTGCTCAAATATTTAGGTCGACAGATGGCGGAGACACATGGAATCAATCAACAAAATTTTCTACTGCTTTGAGGATTGCCATTGCCGTTACCCCAGCCAATCCGGGTGTGGTAAAAGCAATCGCGGCATCAGCGAGCAGCAGTAGCTATTACGGATTGGATGGTATCTATAGCTCGACTGACACCGGACAGACTTTTACAAGAATTTTTGCAGATAGTAGCTGTACCAGAAACCTATTGGCTGAAAACCCTACCGGAAATGGTTGTGGTGGACAAGGGTTTTATGATCTTACAATTGCTATAAGCCCACTGGATACAAGCAACGTATATGTAGGTGGAGTAAATGCATGGTATTCCACAGATGGTGGTAGTAGCTGGACGCAATTAAATCAATGGGATGCATCAGGGCTTACCTCTGTAAGGCAAGTGCATGCCGACAAACATTGTATGCGTTTTCATCCATTAGTTCCTACCCGCCTTTTTGAATGCAATGACGGAGGCATTTTTATGACAAACAATCCATTGCCGGGCTCTCCATTATATTATAATTTATCAAGCGGGTTAGCGATAACTGAATTTTATAGATTAACATTGAGCGACTCCGCCAGCTATGTGTTGGCCGGAGCCCAGGATGATGGTACTAAATATCTTCAGGGGGGCGCAGATAAATCTGTATTAGGCGGTGATGGAATGAAGTGCATCATAGACAATGTAGATACTACAGTTTGCTACATGGAAGATGAATATGGTGCTCTATACAAGTATGCTAACAACCTTGGTACTCTAAAATACAAATCCTACATAGCCGGAAAAATACCCGGAAAGCCAACTGGCGCATGGGTCACTCCTTATATCATTAATCCCAGCAGCAGCCCCAGCTATCATACCTATATCATTGCGGGATATCAGCAGGTTTATGTTAGTGCAAGCCAGGGTAGCTCATGGAGCAGCATTTCGCCCACCTTCGGAACACTATCTTGCCTGGCTGTGACACCAGCAGATACTCAGACCATCTATGTGGCTGAACAATATTCCAATGTGATGCATTATACCCATTCATGGGATGCAGGTTCATGGCGTGGTTTGTCGACGCCCCGATATGGTCCTAACTTATACATTTCGGATATATTAGTTGACCCGAAAGATGCAACACATATCTGGGTAACTTTTAGCGGTTATGATACTGCAAAAGTTGCTGAGTATAGCCCATCAAAAGGGTGGAGTACATTAGATGCAAATCTGCCTAATGTGCCTGTAAATTGTATACGCATGGATACAACTAACAGAGACTTATATATTGGCACTGATATAGGTGTGTTTTATCGCACTGACTCCATGACACAATGGGAACCTTATGATAGTGGATTACCTGTGATCAGAGTGAACGATCTGCAAATAAAATATAGTACGAATGAAATATGGGCGGCTACTTATGGAAGGGGCATTTGGGCGTCTCCAAAAGAGGATAGCGCAATGAGAGATACAACACATCATACTGCAGGAATTTCTATTGTCCCATTTGTACTGAATTCTCTGAATGTATATCCTAATCCTAATAACGGTCAATTTACAGTTGCAATTAATAATGATTATGCAAATAAACCTGTAACAGTGAAATTGATAGATTATATGGGCAGGGTAGTGTGGCAAAATAATGCTGCTACAAGCGGGGCAGGTACAATATCAATAGATACAAAAGGAATAGCTAAAGGGGATTATATAGTAGAAGTAGATAATGAGAACAGTACGATAGGACGAAAGAAATTAGTAATTGATTAAAATCAGTAAAAACTATAAAGCTATCTTCAATGAAATATATAATTCTTATTCTGATCAGTAGTTCGCTATTGTTTTCAAATAGTGGCAATGCACAGCAATGGCTAAATGAAGACAATAAAAATGCTGTAAGGCTCACTGATGTAGTTAATGATTATAGAAAAAATATACAGCCTTTGATGGCGCATGATGATGATGATAATAACTCCACTCCAATAACTAATAAGAAGGGATTGAAATTACAGAGTGAGGACAAGAATTATCAATTCGACCGCTGGTTGTGGTATTGGCAACAACACCTCGATGCTAACGGATACATGGTATCTCCAATCAAAACCTTTGAAGAATGGCGCATCTATAATGAGAAAATGAATGTGGCGAATAAGCTGGCAAGGACCACAACAGACAACTCAAACTGGGTATTCCAGGGGCCGAATATTGTAGATAGCACCGACAGTGTGTATGAAAGTCAATCACCGGGAATAGGCAGGATCAATGTAGTAGCATTTCACCCGACAGATGCCAATACGTTTTGGATAGGGAGCCCCGGCGGCGGCGCATGGAAGACTACAGATAATGGCATGAGCTGGACCTGCATGACAGATAAATTACCACTTATCAGTGTTTCCGATATAGTTATCAATCCTAAAAACCCAAGCACTATTTATCTATGCACAGGAGATAAAGACGCAAGCGATTATTACAGCATAGGGGTATTAAAATCAACTGATGGGGGAAACACGTGGAAGCTGACCGGCATCAGCTGGAAAGAAAGTGATCTGCGGCTGGCAAATAGCCTTGTGATAAACCCAATAGACACAAACACACTGATTTTAGGAGCAAGTGATTCCATTTATATCACACACAATGGAGGAAGCACATGGAAAGGTAAAGCAACAGGAAATTTCAAGCAGATAATATATAATCCGATAGACACTAATATACTTTATGCAACACAGAGATATAACGTTGTTACCTCAACATCTGCACAGATATTCAGATCTTCGGATGGCGGGCAGAGTTGGAACCAGGTAACAAGCTTTACGTCATCATTTAGAATTTCTCTTGCTACAACACCCGCAAACCCCGCAATTGTCAAGGCGCTTTCTTCTTCATCGGATCCGGGAAATTTTCTGGGACTTGATGGCATTTACAGCTCGTCTGATACAGGGAAGACATTTAGTGAAATATATACAGGTGGTTGCGCAAATAATTTGCTGACTTTTGATCCTGCAACTACAACTACCAGCAGTGGCGCTTGTGGCGGCCAGGGACAATATGATCTGACGATCGCCATTAGCCCGGCCGATGCTAACAAAGTGATAATAGGCGGAGTAGATGCCTGGTACTCTATAGATGGAGGTGTGACATGGACAATATCGAATGAATGGGCAAATTTTTTAGTAGGTGTTGACCTTGTACATGCAGATAAACATTGCATGCAATTCAGCCCTGTTGTATCAAACAGATTTTTTGAATGTAATGATGGCGGGATCTATTTCACTGAAAATCCATTTACAGATATTACTGTTTGGAATGACATTACAAACGGAATAGGCATAACCGAATTTTACAGAGTAGCGGTGAGCAATACTGCGGGCTTTGTACTTTGTGGAGCCCAGGATAACGGTACAAAAGCCCTGGGCACTTTAACAGGGGATGTGAGAGGCGGCGACGGTATGGAATGCCACATTGATTATAATGATACAACGCAAATGTATTTTTCAAATCCCTATGGTGCTCTCGGCAGTTATAATTTAGGTACAAACATATTTAATTCTATTTCCAATAATATACCTGGGACTCCAACCGGAGCGTGGGTTACTCCCTATGTTCTGCATCCCAAAATTAATACCATTATCATTGCAGGGTATCAAAATGTATATCTGAGCACAGACCAGGGAAATAGCTGGAGCGCGGTGACAGTGACGGCATATCCTACACTTTACAGGGTAGCAACCACTCCGGCCGATAGCACAACCTTATATGTTACTGAAGAGGATACAAACAATATACACTATACACATAATCTTAATCTTTCAGGGGGTACGGGTACTACATGGTCTGATCTGCCAAAGCCTCCGGGAAGCGGTATCGTATCTGATATCCTGGTTGACCCATCTGATAAAGATCATGTATGGGTTACGTTCAGCGGATACACCAGTGATAAGGTAGCGGAATACAATAAAGCGTCGGGCTGGAAATTAATAAATGGCACATTGCCTAATGTGCCTATTAATTGTATACAAATGGACACCTCGACAAGGATATTGTATATAGGGACTGATATAGGGGTTTTTTACAGAACTACCTCAATGACGGACTGGGCCACATATAACAAAGGGTTGCCTGCTGTAAGAGTAAATGATATTCAGATCAACTATACAACAAGCCAACTCTGGGCAGCTACCTATGGCCGCGGTATATGGGCATCATCAAAAGAAAAAGCGCCAATAAGTGTATCTATTATTCCATTTACCATTAATTCACTTAGTGTCTATCCAAACCCTACGAATGGAAATTTTACATTGACCGTAGATAATGAATTTGCAAATAAGAATGTATCAGTAAGGTTGATAAATAACAATGGCCGAACAGTATGGCAAAGCAATAAGACATTAGATGATAATAGTCATTTATCAGTGAATGCAACAGGGCAGCCAAGAGGAACATACCTGGTGGAAGTAGCTGAAGAAAATAGCATTATAGGCAGAAAGCAAATAGTGCTTTATTAATAATGAGATACTAAAATAGAAAATGCCACACCGGAGCGTGGCATTTTCCTATTTTAAAATGATTTAGAATTATGCTTTAGCTTCTTGTAGCTTTTTTATAAGCGCCTGTTGCAGCAGGAAATATGCGCCGAACAGGACTATACTGCCTGCCATATCTCCAATCAATGTATTTTTAAAGAATGGAATTGCCATAACATAAGTTTTGGCAAAACCGCTCATACCATAGCCCCAGAGACCTGTAAGATAAGTTCCCAAATTTGAGATAATAAAAAACAGCGTAGAAGCTCCTATTGTATAGCCTAATATAGATAAAGGTTTAGCCTGCGACATACGAGAGCCTAAAAATGTAGCTGCAAATAAACCGCCGTAAACAAAAAACTGTGAAATATCGTAAAAGCCCTGTATGCTTGTAAATAACTGGAAATACAAATCGGCAAAAAGCTGACCTAATAGCGGAACAAGAAAAGCAAACTTTCTGTCTTTGATCACTGCACCACTGAATAAACCTATTGCAGCCAAAGGAGCAAAGTTGTACAGGTGCATTTCAGTATTGACCACACGTGCTGTAGACGCCATTAATATAAGGCCGCACGCGATAAGAATATTTAGATAGTTACGTTTCATCTTAGTGTATTGATACATGCAAAAGTAAGAAGTTGCGGGTTAAAAAAGAATGGGTATTGATAATATATAAAAAGAAAGCGTCCCCAAGAGGAACGCTTAAAAAAAGGTACTTAAGCTATATTACAAGCCTTTGCCGTGGCAATTTTTATACTTTTTGCCACTACCACAAGGACAAGGGTCATTACGGCCTATTTTAGGGCCTGCCTGCACAGGAGTACGTTTTACTGCAGTTTGTTGAGAGCCGTCTAGATCATTTTCATCAGCAGCATAATCCTGACCAGCCGCGTCTACATCATCTTTATTTACCTGCAAATTGCTCATATCCGTGCGAGGTTGCATCCTGTTAGTTGCGTGTGGTGGTGCTTCCTGCACAGGAATAACAGCACGTAATAAGAAGGAAACAATATTGCGGTTTGTTTCGAGCAACATCTGTTTGAACAGGTTGAAAGATTCAAACTTATAGATCAATAATGGATCTTTTTGTTCGTAAGAAGCCATCCTAACTGATTGGCGTAAATCGTCCATTGCACGGAGATGGTCTTTCCATGAGTCGTCGATCATGCCGAGTGTGATCGTTTTTTCAAGTGTCTGCACCACAGGTCGTGCTTCGTGCTGTACTGATTCCTTTAAGTTAGAATAAACCTGCAACCCACGAATACCATCAGTGAAAGGAATAACTATATTCTCAACACGATCGCCATTGTCTGCTAATATCTGGGTTAAAACAGGTAATGTTTGTTCGCGAAGTGAAGCAATCTTTCTGCTATAGAAATCTTTAGCCTGATGATATAGCTTGTCTCCAACTAAAGAGAGGTCTATTTTTCCAAATTCTTCAGGATCAATCTCTGGTTCTATTGCCAGATGCTTCATTGCTTCTAACTTGAAAGCCTCAAAATCGCGGCTTTCCTGGAATTGCCCTGATAAGTCAACGCAAACATCATATAAGGCATTATCAAAGTCTATAGCAAGGCGTTCGCCAAATAGTGCATGGTTACGACGTTTATAAATGACATCGCGCTGGGTATTCATTACATCATCGTATTCCAGCAACTGCTTACGAACACCAAAGTTGTTTTCTTCTACTTTTCTTTGCGCACGTTCGATGGATTTGCTGATCATGCTATGCTGCAATACTTCGCCTTCCTTATGTCCCATTTTATCCATAAGGGAAGCAATACGTTCTGAGCCAAAAAGACGCATCAGATCATCTTCGAGGGAAACGAAGAACTGAGATGTACCAGGATCGCCCTGGCGACCTGCACGACCACGTAACTGACGGTCGACACGGCGGCTTTCATGACGCTCTGTACCAATAATGGCAAGTCCGCCTGCTTCTTTAACACCGGCACCCAGCTTGATATCGGTACCACGACCAGCCATGTTTGTTGCAATGGTAATAGCTCCGGACAAACCGGCTTCCGCTACCACCTGTGCTTCACGGGCATGCTGTTTCGCGTTCAGTACATTATGCGGGATCTTTTTTTGCTGCATCATACGGCTCAGCAATTCCGAAACTTCTACCGACGTAGTACCTACCAGTACCGGACGGCCGATAGCGCGCAATGCCTCTACCTCATCTATTACAGCTTTATATTTTTCGCGTTTGGTTTTGTATACCAGGTCTTGCTGGTCTTTACGAGTTACAGCTACATTGGTAGGGATAGTAACAACGTCGAGTTTATAGATTTCCCAAAATTCACCGGCTTCTGTTTCGGCTGTACCGGTCATACCGGCCAACTTATGATACATACGGAAATAGTTCTGCAGGGTAACTGTCGCAAAAGTTTGTGTAGCAGCTTCCACTTCTACGTTTTCTTTTGCTTCTATAGCCTGATGCAAGCCTTCTGAATAACGGCGGCCTTCCAGGATACGACCTGTCTGCTCATCCACTATTTTTACTTTGCCTTCCATTACAACATATTCCACATCTTTTTCAAAAAGGGTATATGCTTTCAGTAATTGTTGGACTGAGTGAATACGATCGGCTTTTATAGCATACTCCTGTAAAAGAGTATCCTTACGCTTTGTTTTTTCTTCTGCGGGGAATTCAGCCTTTTCAATTTCAGCCAATTCGGAACCGATATCGGGTAAGATAAAGAAGTTGGGATCCTCACCTTCACCTGTAATTAGTGCGATACCTTTTTCGGTAAGGTCTACACTATTATTTTTTTCATCTATGGCGAAAAATAGTTCAGCATCTACTTTGTGCATATTTCGCTGCTGCTCGCCTACGTAATAGTTTTCAGATTTCTGAAGTATCTGGCGATTCCCTTCTTCACTTAAAAATTTTATAAGAGCAGTGTTTTTAGGCAAGCCGCGGAAAGCACGATATAAATGCAAACCTCCATTGTCCTTATCCGTTTTATTGTCCGCAATAAGTTTCTTGGCCTCGGTAAGACTTTGGTTGGTAATCTTTTTCTGAGCTTCGAGCAGGCGTTCGATGCGAGGTTTCAGCAAGTGGAACTGTTGCTCATCACCACGGGGCACAGGGCCTGAAATAATCAGCGGTGTACGGGCATCATCTATTAATACACTATCCACTTCATCCACCATAGCAAAGTGGTGTTTGCGCTGTACCATTTCATCCGGCTCGTGCACCATATTATCGCGCAGATAATCAAAACCAAATTCATTATTAGTACCATAAATAATATCAGCCATATATGCCTCTCTGCGTTCTGCAGAGTTTGGCTGATGTTTATCTATGCAATCAACGGTAAGACCCAGGAACTCAAACAGAGGGCCGTTCCATTCCTGGTCACGACGTGCCAGGTAATCGTTGACTGTAACTATATGTACCCCTTCTCCGGCCAAAGCATTCAGATAAGCAGGAAGTGTAGAAACCAATGTTTTACCTTCACCCGTAGCCATTTCTGCAATTTTACCTTCATGCAGTATCATACCTCCTATTAGCTGCACATCATAATGCAACATATTCCAGGTAACGGTACTACCTGCAGCCTGCCAATTGTTTTGAAAAATGGCTTTGTCACCTTCGATACGGATGTGGTCTTTTTCGAGAGCCAATTCTTTATCCAGGGCAGTAGCGGTAACTACCAATTCAGTATTATCCTTAAAACGATGCGCTGTTTCTTTTACAACAGCAAAAGCTTCAGGTAAAATTTCTTCCAGAATTGCTTCTATCTGTTCGTCCCTTTGCTTGGTTAATTTGTCAATCTCATCATATATAGCCTCTCTTGATTGCAAGTCGGCATCAGATTGTTCTTCTGCTATATTTTTCTTCTCAGCTATTTCATCGTCAATTTTCTGTAAATGAGCCTTTATCCGCTGGCGAAATTCATGTGTTTTATTTCGGAGCTCATCGAGGGACAGGGATTGATACTCATTATATATATTGTTAATTTGAGCTACAATCGGCTCAACTTTTTTAACATCTTTGTCAGATTTGCTACCGCCAAATATTTTCGAAAGGAATCCAATCATTTTTGTACTATTTGCTTAAATACGAAATTTTAACGTTAAAAGTTTATCCGCAATACGGCTTTCAACATGGTTTAACAAGTTTTATGTATCAAATGGTGTGCTATTTTTTAAAACTGCCATTCAGACATAAAGGGCTCCAAAGCTACGCCAATTGCAGCATTTGAACAAGATAAGAATATGATTATTAGATAGAAAAAAATTTTTTTACTCTTAACACTTGCAAGGCAAGAAAATTTTTATGTATTTTGGAACATTAATTTGAAAAAAGCGCTCAATTATGAAAAAAAGCTTCATCCTCATTACAACTGTTTTGGCTTCGATTTTATATACAAATAAAAGTATCGCCCAGGACGATGAACTTATAAAAGTATATCGCTGGTATAACCAGGTAGATGATGAATACGTAACAGTAGCAGATGGAGAATATCAGGATGGCCAAATGCTGAATTGGAAATGGAAGGATAAAACATTAATCTTTACTGCGTATCGTAATGCCGGACCTGGCCGTGTTGCAGTATATGGCTGGTTCAATCCACAAACCAAAGACCATGCTTCAATAGCAGAAGACGAATATACAGATGACCAAATGCTGAAAATGGGCTATACTCAGAAACACCTTCAATATTATTCGTTAACCCGTCGTGGTCCTAACACTGTGACTGTTTATCGTTGGTATGTTCCTAAGCATCATGATTGGGTAACTGTTCCTGAAGAAGGCGATACTGACGCATATTTCAAAAAAGGCTATCGTCATAAAACATTCCAGTATTACAGTATCGCACGTGGTACAGATGCAGGCGTTTACAACCAGCTTTAGAAATCTATCAATATAAAAAAATAAAGGTTGCCAATTGGCAACCTTTATTTTTTTGCAGCAATTCTCAACTAAAGTACTTGTACAATAAGGAATTTTAAATATTGAGTAGAAGGAACATGCCATAATATTGGATGGTCGGATGCCTGTGTTTGCCATGTCACTTGCCTTAATTTTCTTTTAGCATCTTTGGCTGCTAAATCTATAGTTTCTAAAAACATATCAGGTGAAACAAGATTAGTGCAGGATGCAGTGACCAGAAAGCCTCCCGGCCTGGTAAGCTTCATGCCCCTCAGATTTATTTCTTTATAGCCTGTTATTGCCTTTTGTATATTCTCCCTGCTTTTGGTGAACGCAGGCGGATCAAGCATTACCACATCGTAATATTTACTTTCTTTTGTCCATTTCTTTAAAACGTCGAAGGCATTAACTGTTTCGAATTTGCAAATGTTTTCATAGCCGTTTAGTTCAGCATTGCGGCGAGCAGTCGCTACAGCGTTTTCAGAAATGTCAAGCCCTAACACACTTTTTGCCCCATAATGAGCGGCATGTAAAGAAAATGTACCTGTATAGCAGAATGCTTCCAACACATCTGCACCTTTTGCAATATGTTGTATAGTCCTGCGATTGTCCTGCTGGTCGAGAAAATAGCCTGTTTTCTGACCGTTTTCTATGTCTACATGAAACTTTAGTCCATTTTCATTGATAATAAGATTAGTATCAAATGGCTGTGAAAGAAATCCTTTCTGCTGCTGCAGTCCCTCCAACTCCCTCACCTGTACATCATTTCTTTCGTAAATGCCTTTGGGATTGAATATTTTTTGCAATGCTGCCACAATTGCACTTTTCCACTTATCAATACCTAATGCAAGTGTCTGAATGACAAAATAATCATTGAATTTGTCAATAATTAATGCAGGCAGTTGGTCTGCCTCTCCAAAGATCAAACGGCAATTTTCTACATAGCCGATTTGTTGCCTGTATTTCCATGCTTCGTTGATGCGATTGTAGAAAAACTCGTCATTTACTACTTCATCTTTCTCTCTTGTTAAGATACGAATACGGATCTGTGAAGCAGGATTAATATATCCCTTGCCGATAAATGACCCATTGTATGAATATACTTCAACTATATCGCCTGGTTCATAGGCGCCGTCACTATCACCCAGCTCATTGGCAAAGATCCACGGATGACCATTTGCCACACGATCACCTATTTTTTTTCTTAGGAAAAACTTACTCATTGGTGCAAAAATAATTATTAATAACAGTATCCTGTTTTATTAATAGTAAAGCATCTTATTGTTAGTATTTTTGTATGCTTTCACGTTATGTTGCAAAAACTAATAATAAATAACTACGCAATAATAGACCACCTGACGATTGAGCCGGATGCACATCTTAATACAGTAACCGGAGAAACAGGTGCGGGTAAAAGTATTATTGTAGGCGCTCTTTCTCTTATATTAGGAGAACGTGCTGATACATCAGTTTTGATCAATAAAAATGAAAAATGTGTATTAGAGGCATATTTTGATGTGCAGGGTAACGATGTATTTCGCAAAGCTTTATTGGAAGAAGAACTGGACGATGAAAATATTTGTATCATCAGGAGAGAAATAAATGCTAATGGGAAATCACGTGCTTTTGTAAATGATACCCCTGTCACGCTTGGCCAGCTTAATAAGCTTACATCTTTGCTTGTTGATCTGCATCAGCAATTCGGTCATCTGGAATTGGAAGAAGATAGTTTTCAGATGGATGTGCTGGATAGTATCGCGCAAAACGGAGAGCTTAAGAAAAAATACAACCAGTTATTTCAACAATACAAGAAGGTATCACAGCAGCTTTCAGAAAATAAGCATAAACAGGCTCAATGGCAAAAGGAGTCGGACTACAAGAAATTTTTGCTTGACGAATTATTGCAGGTGGCGTTTAAAGAAAATGAAATAGAGGATGCGGAGCAACTGCTAAAGCAAATGAGCAATGCTGAAAAAATAATAAGTGTTTTGCAGGCAAGTAGATATACATTGGAAGAAGGAGAACAACCTTTACTCAATGAACTAAGACGCATCAGCCAGCAACTGCAAAATATTATGGAGGTAATGCCTGATATTGCTAATCTAAATCAGCGTATTACATCTGCATGGGCAGAGCTTAAGGATGTTTCTTCGGAGTTGGAGCAAATGGAAGGAAAAGTATCACTTGACCAGGAGCTTATGGAAAAATTGCAGGAGAGAATTGATATCGGTTATAAGCTTTTGAAGAAACATGCGCTGCAAAATACTGATGGCCTTCTACTACTACAGCAACGATTAGAATTTGAATTAAAAGCCACTCTTGATCTGGACAACGAGATCGATCAATTGAGCAAGGAATTAGAGGCGATCAATAAAGACTTATATACGGAGGCTGAAAAGCTATCGAAGGAACGCAAAAAAATAGCTCCCAAAATAGCTGCAAAAGTTAATGAGCTTTTATCATTGGTTGGAATGCCAAATGCAAAGTTTAATATTGTTTTGAAACAAACAGAACAGCCTTTTGCAAGAGGTATAGATGATGTACAGTTTTTACTGGACGCAAATAAAAGCGGACAGTTTTTACCAATCGAGAAATCTGCTTCGGGTGGAGAAATGAGCCGTATCATGTTGTGCATAAAATCGCTCACAGCTAAAGCCATGCATATGCCCACGCTTATTTTTGATGAAGTGGATACCGGAATTTCTGGTGAGGCGGCGCGGCAGGTAGGTATATTATTGCAAGACCTTTCTAAATATCACCAGGTGATCTGTATCACCCATCAGCCGCAGGTGGCGGCAAAAGGCTTGCGGCATTTTTATGTGTATAAAGATTCTGACAAAGATGACAGAATTACTACAAAGGTGCGCATACTAAAACAGGATGAGCGTATAATGGCAATAGCCCGTATGATAGGAGGGGAAAAACCAAGCGAGGCTGCTTTGCAAAATGCAAAAGAATTGGTAGAGATGTAGCATCTCGCTAGGGCATATTCATTGGAGGTTTTTGAATGATATTTTTAGTCGGGATATAGAGCCATCCATTTTTTTTAGTTTTTATCACTAACGATTTTTTTATCTTTTGAGCAGCTGCGGGGAAAGAATTATAACTTTTTAAAGGCCATATTTCTATTGTGTCACCTTTTTTTATGGCAGTGGGATTTACTATTAGTTTATCATACCCTCCATTTCCTGTAATGTCGTTATTAGTATTTATGCTATTATTATTCTTATGTAGCTTGAATACATTGCAGATCATAGACCCTGTATCTGAATTCCAGAAAATTGATTGAGGTGTCTGCGTACTTTTCCAAACCAGGATGAACCTGTATTCCGTATGTGGAGGCACTTCCCGTCTTCCGGGAACTATGCGCTGGCTGGTGCGTTGTAAAAAATGTACATACGATGAGCCATTCTTAATATTTACTCTTTTTGATGATTGTGCAAACAGGGAAATAGATACAACAAATGCTATTAGTATTAAGAAGCTGCATTTCATATAGGAACAAAAGTAGAACCGAATATTTTATGTAATGAATAATGATATTATAAAGCCTGTTATTTTTTTGCAAATTTCATTTCTTTTAGCAACCAACCCGCATCGCCAAATTTGTCAATAATGAATAGTGTATAGCGTATATCTAAACTAATATTGCGGCATAGATTCGGATCAAAATAATAATCGCTCATCGTGCCTTCCCAAACACGGTCGAAGTTGGTACCAATTAGTTCTCCCTTTGCGTTTATTACCGGGCTTCCTGAATTGCCTCCTGATGTATGATTGTCTGATAAAAAGGCTATGGGAACAGTGCCATTTGCAGCCCATCTGCCGTAATTTTTAGTGTTATATAAGTCTTTAAGTTTTTGAGGCACACGAAATTCATCAACATTAGGGTTATCTAAAGCTATTGCTTCATCCAGTGTAGTTTGATATGAGTAGCCTGCAGGCCCTTCAGGATCTATTCCTTTTATCTTCCCGTAGGACAGGCGAAGTGTAAAATTTCCGTCAGGATAGAATGCCTTTGTATATTTATCTTTTTCCATCTGGCTTTTCATGTATAATCTATCCAGGTAATTCATACGATCGTAATAGGCAATTAACGTTGGCGAAAGATTTATATGCGCCATACTGCCTATTGCGTTATATAATTGCCATGCAGGATCCGACATAATGGTGTTGCTATCGGTCGCTAAAGCATGTACTGCGAATGAATCCAGCTTGTTTTCGTTTGCAATCATTGACAGTGAATAAACTTTATTTGCCCAATCGTTGTAATTGCCCGCATACTGTTGATATTCGCTTTTATAATATGCAGGAGCGGATGAAGAACAATTGTCAAAAAATAGTGGCATCAGTGCAGTAAATACTTGCTTATCCATATCAGCATCATAGTTTCTATAAAAACCATGCATTACTTCCGTTTCTTTTATCAGTGCATCACCTAATGCCTGTTGTGAAAGTCCTGCCCTGAAATATTGCAGCATTTTATTCAGTACTGCTCCTTCTTGTATTAATTCTATCCCTAATACAGCTTCCCTGATATAAACTTCAGTTTTTAATGTGCTATCTACTGCTACAGAGCTTGCTTCTATCTGTGGAAGCAAATTTTTGGCGTAGGGTAGAGCAGAATCTTCTCTTACAGCCCATGCCTGGAAATTCTTTTCGTAGATTTCTTTATTGCCAATTACATTATTGATACGCAAACCGTGTAATTCTCCCTGCCATTTTTTCCAACCATTTGCCACTCCTGCCCGTTTAGATGTGTATTTAAGGAAAATATCTCTCGATTGTTCCATATTTTTATTCCATACATCCAGCTTTTTAGTGCGGGCATCTATGGCAATCGGATCTGTTATGGAATACACATGATCTAATTGATAAGAAGAAATATATTCCTGTGTCTGGTAAGGAAATCCATAAACCATTGAAAAATCTCCTTCTTTATATCCATTTGTATTAATGGTAAAGAACTCTGTTGTATGGTAAGGCTTGTTGTTTTTAGAATAATCGGCAGGTCTGTTATCAGGCCCTGCATATACCCTGAATAAGCTAAAATCTCCTGTATGGCGTGGCCAGCTCCAGTTTTCGGCGTCGCCACCAAAAGATCCTATGCCATCGGGTGGGAATCCTGTAAGCCTTACATCCCGATATGTTTCGCTGATCGTAACCCAATACTGATTGCCATTATAAAAAGACTTTATGGCTGCATCCATATGGGTTGTTATTTCATAACCCTTTTGGAGATTTTTAATTCTGATCCTGATAATGCTGTCGCGTGCGGCATCGTTTAGGGTATCGGGTAAGCCTGTTAATATCTTATCCGTTACATTTTCCATTTTTCTTATAAAGGTTACCGTAAGGCCGGGGCATGGTATTTCTTCCTGCATATTTTTAGCCCAGAAGCCGTTTGCGAAATAATCATTTTTAGGACTGCTGAGGCCTTGCACTGTGCCATAGCCACAATGATGGTTTGTAAGCACAAGTCCTTTTGAAGAAATAATTTCTCCTGTGCAACCTTTGCCAAAAACCACCACGGCATTGTTTAATCCTGTACCATTATCATTATACAATTTTTCTACAGGTATTTGCAGCCCCATCGCCTTCATATCTGCTGCGTATTGCTGCAGCAGAGGAGGCAGCCACAGACCTTCTTTTGCATTTGCTTTTATAAAGCTGAATACAAAAAGTAAAAAGATTACTTTAGCCACTGATATATAGAAACGGCCGCTGTGCATATATTTTTTAGTTTAAAGAAATAAAAATACCGTTTTGTTATAAAAGTTTTATTCAAATAGTTATATTAGCCCAATATAAAGTGAAATTCGTTTCAGTCTTATGAAAAAATGCCTGTTTTTTGTAGCACTCCTGATAGTGTCGCAATTAAATATTGTTAGAGCACAAAGCCTATTTACTGGTCCCGATACCGTATGTGTCAGGCAGCCGGTAACGTTTACTACAAACGATACCAATGCTTCTTCATATTACTGGGGTTTTTGTTCTGGTTATTTAATGGATAAACCTCTCGGCGCTAACCTGGGAGATAGTTTTAACCTGGCAAATCCAAGCGATATACAAATTGCAGAAGATGGAGGTAATTTTTATGCCTTTGTCACAAACAAGGCCACAGGAGAACTATTGCGTTTGAGTTATGGCACCAGCCTTACTAATAAGCCCACTGTTACGGATTTAGGTTCTCTTAGTGGTAAATTAGTTTCTCTTCCCGCTTCGATATATATAGTAAAAGATTCGACAGCAGGTAATTGGTTTATTTTTATAGGTGGCGGGGATGACAATACAAATTCTTCCTTATGCCGCCTGGATTTCGGAGCTACACTTAGCAATAATGTTCCTAATGTTGTAAATTTTGGTAACCCGGGAAATGTGCTGAATGGGCCGAGGGGCATATTTGTAGCTAAAGAAGCTGGCAACTGGTATGGCTTTTTCGTGAATAATAACAGCAGTTCTTTCGTACGGATGAATTTCGGGAACAATATTTCTTTGACTCCGGCTATTACGGATGAAGGTAATATAGGTGGGCTGAGCTTTCCGACTGATATGGCGCCTACGCAGGATAACAATGGTAACTGGTACTTTTTTGTAACTAATGCAGGTAGCTCACTGGTAGAAGTAACTATGGGAAATACGCTAACCGATACACTTCCATCAACTTTACCATTAGGAAATCCAAGTAGCGCATTAAATGGACCTTCTTCAATCGCATTGATTAAAGATTGTGGAAATCTGTATGCATTTATAACTAATGAATCTACAAATGAATTGATACAAATGACGATACCCAATTTCACAGGGCCTTATACTGCTGCGGATTTTGGTAATATTGGTAAAGAAAATGTTCCCAGTGCAATATCCCGCCTGATACGTAGCGGAGATAATATTTATGGCTTTATAGTGAACCAGGGTGATAGCTCATTAACACAGGTAACATTTGCACAATGTACCAATTCTTCTATACCATCATCCAACCTGGCGACTCCACCTGCTGTGGTATACGACACTCCAGGTGTTTATAACGTATATTTTGTAGTAAATGAAGGAATGCCCAACATGCAAGTGCAATGTATGCAGGTGGCTGTTTTGCCTACTCCGGCCATGAGATTGAGTGACGATACTGCTATATGCCAGGGTGATTCAGTAGTATTGATTGCAGAATCAGGCTTTGCCAATTCATTTACATGGCAACCTCAATATAATATGAGCATACTGGATTCAACAGGTAATGTGGTAAGGGTATGGCCAGCCTATCCGTTGAATTATCATATAGTAATGACGTATCCTAATGGCTGTGTAGTGGACACTTTTATAAATGTACATGTTAGCAAGGTAAAAGCAGATGCAGGCCCTGACAGGACTATTTCTGACGGTGCAACTACATTATTAGGCGGACCACTTACTTCAGCAGGTCCAGGCTATTCATACACATGGTTCCCACCTTTATATCTTAGTAACACCACCATAATGAATCCTACAGCCAGTCCGCACTCGGATTTTACATACTATTTGCAGGTAACAGAGCTTAACGATTCTTTGCAATGTCAGAGCATTGATACTGTAGTAGTACATGTAGATTGCGGCAACTTGTATCTCCCTAATGCATTCTCTCCAGGCAGCTCAAACCAGGGAGCAAATACATTTGGTATTCTCAATCGCCAGGTTATTCAACTGACTTATTTTAACGTTTTTGATAGGTGGGGCAATGAAGTATTCACGACCACTGATCCGTTTAAAAAATGGGATGGTACTTTTAATGGTCAGGACGAACCGACAGGAGTATACGTTTGGGAAATTGAAGGCTATTGTGAAACGGGTAAGAAATTTACACGAGCAGGTAATGTCACTTTGATCAGGTAATACAAGAAAGAAATTTAATTTATATAAATGACTGCGAAAGCAGTCATTTATATTTTAGGTTAGATATCTATTGAAATATTCTATTCGATGATACTTAAATATCGCTGTAATGTATTGAAAAGCCTTATTTTTTCATAGGTAATCCCAATCTCAATAGTTTGACTAAATGTGCTTTTAGAGCGACATTTGCATTAGAAAGAACTAAAAAAACATAAATAATTATGAGCAACAATTTCGTAACCGTAGGACAAAAGTTTCCTGAATTCGACAAGAAAGCGGTAGTGTCACTTGAAAAAGACAAAGAATTCAAGAACGTAAGCAATGAAGACATTAAAGGTAAATGGGCGGTAATGTTCTGGTGGCCAAAGGATTTTACATTTGTCTGTCCTACAGAAATTGCTGAATTCAATAGTAATTATGGCAACTTTACAGATCGTGATACTGTGCTTTTAGGAGCGTCTACTGATAGCGAATATGTGCATCTGGCTTGGCGTAAAGATCATAAAGATCTTCGTGATCTTCGTTTCCCGATGATCGCTGATACTTCAAAAAGTCTTGCTGAAGAATTAGGCATCCTTGCCGAAGATGAAAAAATAGCTTACCGTGCTACATTCATTATTGATCCCGAAGGAATCGTTCGCTGGGTAAACATTAATGATTTAAGTGTCGGACGTAGTGTACCTGAAGTGCTGCGTGTATTAGACGCATTGCAAACAGATGAACTTTGCCCATGTAACTGGACTAAAGGGGATGAAACACTTACCCAAAAGTTAGCTAATGAACCTGCCTAATAATTAAATTATTTATAGTCCACTCTTTCTAAGCTGATGGAGTGGACTTTTTATTTGAATGCTATTCTTCCATTTATATTAAAGGATGTTATGACGACATATAATGAAACAGCTACCAATTTATTGAATGATTATGGCATTGACCCCAATCATAATAGCATTAACTTATTGAGATTGTCGGTTGCCGATAGTCGCTATTTAAAGGACCTGAAGCTCAATGTATCTTCTGTATTGGGCAACAGCAATATGACCCGTAAAGAAGCACTTCTGCTGGCTTTGTCAGTTGCGATCAATGAAAAGAATGTAACACTGATAGAAGCCTTTGAAGATATGGCCCGTAAAGAAGGTGCCAGCGAAGCTGAAATAGGTGAAACTTTTGCTTGTACTTCACTTATGAATGCCAATAATGTATTTTATCGTTTTCGCCACTTTATGGATGGGATTGATTATTACAATAATCAACCTGCCGGGCTAAGGATGAGCATAATGATGAACCCAGTTATGGGTAAAGGGCTTTTTGAACTAATGAGCCTGGTAATATCGGCTGTTAACGGCTGCCAACGTTGCGTTACATCTCATGAGCATTCTGTAAAAGAACAGGGGGCTTCGGAAGCGCGTATATTTGATGCTATACGGCTGGCTTCTGTTATAAAAAGTCTATGCGTTGTTATATAATTTTATACGGTTGGGATGAAGACAGTAAAGGCAGTGCCTTTGCCTAAGCTGCTCTCTACTTTTATCTTGCCATTATGTGCTTCTACCATATCTTTTACATAACTTAAACCAAGGCCAAAGCCTTTTACATTATGTAGGTTACCGGTATGGGCGCGATAAAATTTTTCAAATATTCTGGATAGCGTTTCCTTGTTCATACCAATACCGTTATCCTTTATTTTTATAGCTAGCATGTCGGCATTATTGTGTGTCTCTATCTCTATATGTAAGTTGTCTTTTGAGTATTTTATGGCATTATCAAGGAGGTTGAAAATGATATTTGAAAAATGAACCTCATCTCCCATTATTATATGCTTATTGGCATTCAGTGTTAAATCCAGTTTTCCCTTCTTTTCCAATATCTGTAATGAAAGATTGCCGGCTACCTTATTAACTATATCATGCGCATCCAATTCCTGCAGATTCAATTTTACTTCCTGTCTTTCCAGGCGCGCTGCCTGTAATATCTTCTCTACCTGCTTGTTCATTCGCTTATTCTCATCCTTTATCATGGTGCTATAATACTTTATTTTATCAGAGTCATGTATCACTCTTTCATTGGTAAGCGCATCAATAGCTAAAGAGATGGTGGCAAGTGGGGTTTTCAGCTCATGGGTCATATTATTAATGAAGTCCGACTTTATTTCAGACAATTTTTTCTGATTAAATAATGTACGAACCGTAAGGGCGAATGCAAGAATGATAATTGTAGTAAAGGCAATGGATGCAACGATCATCCATGCCATTTCTCTAATTATATAATTTTTATCTTCTTTTATATACAGGTATAAAGTTTCTACATAAATCGAATTTTCCGGAGTTAGCCTTATAGGGTAAGCATTGGAATTGTATTGCAATGAATAACCATCAGATTTTGATATTGGGAAATTGAATATGTTTGTTATAGCATACTCGAAAGGTTGCTTAATGTTGTATTTTTTTAAAGTACTACTTATTATTTCTTCAATTTCTTCTTTTGAAAACGCTTCAGAAGTAAAACTAAGACGCAGATTAAATTGTTTTGATTCTTCATCCGGGACATATATTCCACTTTTCATAATGAAACGCCCCTGTATAGATTCTCTGATAGTTACCAGTGAATTTTCTACCTCCCGCTGGAATTGTTCTTTTTTCAGGGAAATGGCATTCTGTATCCATGACATTTGAATAAACAAAATACCTAATACCGACAGAGTAATAAGCAAAACAATAACAGGAAAAACCTTCTTCATGTTGTAACAAATTTACTTGCAGGAGATAACTAAATTTTATTGATAATTTAGTTTAACTCCAATTTAACGGTATGAAAATAACAATAAAGGGTTATCACAAACAATAAACGATAATAATCTCACGGATAATTGAATGAAAATATTTTACGGGCTTTTGAAACATCAATATATTGTTTAGTTTTAAGGGCAATTTATTTAACTTATGAGATATTTGATATTATCCTTATCTATCCTGATTTTCGCAGCTTCCTGTACCAAAAGCTCTTCTCCGTCGTCATCGGCCGAAGCTATTCTTACTAAAAGCAGGTGGAAAGTAACCGGTGGTAATGTGGTTGCACAGGTGCCTTACTCCAGCCCGAGACGGGATACAACTTGGAAGATACCAGCTGGCCTGGTAAACAATAGTTGCAAATCGCAAATGATATTTACATTCAATGATAACTATACGGGTACGCTTGATGGTAGTTCTTCTGCTTGCAATGAAGGTAAACAACCTTTCACATGGTATCTTTTGAATGATAATACATTGGGAATCATAAATGCTAACAATTTTTTTGATTCATCTACCGCTATTGGCACTATGAGCAATATTTCTACAACACAATTCAATTATGGTTATACAGTAGTTCTTAAACTCCCCAATCCTTCGGGCTTGGCGTATTACGATACGTTCCGCTATAACATGATTTTTACGAGCAACTAATAAATTAATACCAGTAATAAAAAACCACTGGTGATCGCCAGTGGTTTTTTGTTACATTACATCACAAGTACTATTCGTACCTTTGCAAATTGTTTCAAACAGTAAATAATTTATGATTCATATAACTTTACCAGACGGCTCTGTGCGTGAATATAATGAAGGGGCCACTGCTTTAGATGTAGCAAAGTCTATAAGCGAAGGTCTGGCACGTAAAGTTCTTGCAGCAGAAATCAACGGACAGGTTTGGGATGCGACACGCCCGATAAATAATGATGCGACATTGCGCTTATTAACCTGGGATGACAAAGGTGGTAAATCTACTTTCTGGCATTCTTCTGCGCACCTGATGGCAGAAGCGCTGGAAGAGGTATTTCCCGGTGTGAAATTTGGTATTGGCCCCCCCATTGAGAATGGCTTTTACTATGATATTGATCTGGGAGACAGAACAATAAGCGATGAGGATCTGAAAAAGCTGGAAGAGAAAATGAAAGAGCTGGCAAAGCGAAACAGTGCTTACACCCGCCAGGAAGTTCCTAAAGATAAAGCCATAGCCTACTTTACAGAAAAAGGTGACGAATATAAAATAGAGTTGCTGCAGGATCTGAAAGACGGTGAGATCACTTTTTATACACAGGGTAATTTCACTGACTTATGTCGTGGCCCGCATATTCCCAATACAGGGTTTATCAAGGCAATAAAACTTACAAATATTGCAGGTGCATATTGGAGAGGAAATGAAAAAAATAAAATGCTGACCCGTATATACGGTGTTACATATCCTGCACAAAAAGAGCTCGATGAATATCTCGCCCTGCTTGAGGAAGCAAAGAAACGTGACCATAGAAAACTTGGTAAAGAACTCGAGCTATTCACTTTTTCAGAAAAGGTAGGTAGTGGGTTACCATTGTGGTTGCCTAAAGGAGCTATGCTACGTGAGCGTTTGCAGCAATTCCTGCAGAAAGCGCAACTGGAAAGTGGATATCTGCCTGTTATAACTCCTCATATTGGCAGTAAGCAATTATACGTCACTTCAGGGCACTGGGAAAAATATGGTAAAGACAGCTTTCGTCCCATCACTACACCACAGGAAGGTGAGGAATTTATGCTCAAGCCGATGAACTGTCCGCACCATTGCGAAATATATAAATCTCAACCAAGATCTTACAAAGATCTTCCGTTGCGTTTTGCAGAGTTTGGCACTGTTTACCGTTATGAGCAGTCAGGAGAATTACACGGACTAACTCGTGTGCGTGGCTTTACCCAGGATGATGCCCATTTATTTTGCCGGCCCGAGCAGGTGAAAGAAGAATTTAAGAAAGTAATTGACCTTGTACTATATGTGCTCAGGTCGCTTGATTTTCCTTCATTTACTGCCCAGATTTCATTGAGAGACAAAGAGGATAGGAGTAAATATATCGGTAGTGAGGAAAACTGGCAGATAGCAGAACAGGCGATCATGGAAGCAGCCGCAGAAAAAGGATTAAACACTGTGATTGAATATGGGGAAGCTGCATTTTACGGGCCTAAGCTCGATTTTATGGTGAAAGATGCACTAGGCCGTAGCTGGCAGTTGGGAACCATACAGGTAGATTATAATCTGCCGGAGCGTTTTGAACTGGAATATGTAGATGCAGATAATACTCGTAAACGCCCTGTGATGATACACCGTGCTCCTTTTGGTTCCATGGAGCGGTTTGTGGCTGTATTGCTGGAACATTGTGCAGGCAATTTACCATTCTGGCTGGCGCCGGTGCAGGTAAAAGTGTTGCCTATCAGTGATAAATATAGTGAATATGCACACCTGGTTGCTAACCAATTAAAATCTGCTGATATACGCGCTGAAGTAGATGACAGGAACGAAAAAATCGGCAAAAAGATCAGGGATACTGAATTAATGAAAGTACCATATATGCTTGTGGTTGGAGAGAAAGAAATGAATGAAAATAAGGTTGCAGTACGTAAACACGGCGAAGGGGACAAAGGAGCTGTCCTTTTAGAAGCCTTCGTAGCAGAGGTTCGTGAGCTGGTAAAAGAACAAACAAGTGGCAAAAAAACGGCATTATTGGCATAAAGTTTTTATTTATTACAGTACCTTACATCGTTCAAATAACAAATACACTAATTTTGTCATCATTTTTAATAACTACTATAATATTTAATGCAAAGAAAAAGTAAAGGCAAACCGCCTTTTAAACCAAGACAACAACAAAACGAACACCGCCTGAATAATGAGATCACTGCCCCTGAAGTGCGGGTAATAGGTGAAAATATTGAACCCGGTGTATATCCATTAGCCCAGGCATTGAAAATGGCACAGGAAAAGGAGGTAGATCTTGTAGAGATTTCGCCTAATGCAGTTCCCCCGGTATGCCGGCTTATAGACTATAAAAAATTCCTTTACGAAAAAAAGAAGAAGGATAAAGAGCAGAAAATAAAAGCAAAGCAATCAGAAGTAAAAGAGATACGTTTCACTCCTAATACTGATGATCATGACTTTAACTTTAAGGCAAAACATGCAGAAAATTTTTTGCAGGAAGGCAATAAAGTTAAATGCTATGTTCAGTTTAAAGGACGCGCAATAATGTTTCAGGAGAGGGGAGAATTGCTGCTATTGAAATTTGCAGAACGTATGGCAGAACATGGTACGCTGGAATCTATGCCTAAAATGGAAGGTCGCAGGATGTTTGCCATATTCACTCCTAAAAAGAAAAAATAATTTTTTTTAAATATTATCGACATCTTTTGGCATATCTGAATATGTTTAAAATTATTAACTTCTGATTTGCTATTTTTTGTCACAAAAACTTAAAAAAGTCCTACAAAACTTGTTTGCAATAAAAACACTGTTTATCTTTGTAGGTAATACAAAAAGAAATTTCGCTCTCAGCATAAAGAAGTTTTCATGGTGATAGGGTTTATAGGGGCTGGCCTGTTCTCAGGCTGGCTTTTTTATTTTTTATGACTTTATTAGCGAAATCAATTTTGAAGTTATTTTATTACAAAGTACCTTTGCATAAGTTTTCATAGTGATAGGGTTTATAGGGGCTGGCCTGTTCTCAGGCCGGCTTTTTTATTTTTATTTACTATTTTCACCGAAAATATTCACTATGCTACGCCGCTTAGCAGCCTTCACTATTATTTTTTTGCTATCTTCTCCCTATTTATTTGCTCAGCCTTTATCAGCGTATGTAGATATTCAAAATCAGGTAATGGTGTGGGATAACGGGCTGATACACAAAGTAGATTACCTGGCACCCCAAAGCATGAAAATTGGTCGAATTGCTATTCCTTATGTGGATAATTCCAGTTCGTTTAAAGTTTATTATAAAGGCGGCGTAAAAACAATTACCCAGGGATTGGTAAATGGTTATGATGTGAGTGATTGCCTGGTATCTTATCTCATCAGCAAAGCGCTATATGTATTCGACAGGGGCAATACTAAATTATTGGCAGGCCTTTGCACTACTTTTTCTTTGGCAGATAGCCTGGTAATGTTTCTTGATGACAGAAGCAATGAGTATAAAGTTTATTATAATGGCCAGACGTATGTGATAGAAAGCTTTATTCCGGATAGTGTGCTTTCAGCGATTAAGGTGACGGATAATATTGTCGCTTATAAAAATTATGCTAATCAGTTCAGGATTTTCTATCATGGTAATATTATTCCGCAGGAGGATTATTATGTAAGAAGTTTTGACGCGGGTAGAAATACAGTGGCATATGTAGATCCGAACAGGCAATTTAAAATTTTTCACAACGGGCAAACATTTTTAGCCGAAGATTATCCTCCCCAATCTTTTTTCGCCGGAGATGACCTTGTAGCCTACGTATCGAATGATGGTTACTTCAAGATATTTTATGGAGATAGTATACGTACAGTCGGTTTTTTTAATCCGACATACCAGGTAGGTGACAATATTGTAGCATACAAAGATCCAAGCGGATATCTTAAAGCTTTTTATAAAGGGAACATAACAGAGCTGGAAAGCTATTATCCTAATAATCTTACTATTCAGTACAATTCGCTTGCATACATAGATGCCACCAATACGTTGAAACTGTTTTCCGATGGAGAGACATACGAGGTAACTAATGCCTCTCTTGATAACTGGCAGCTAAACTATGATGTTATCAAGTATCAGATAGGGCAGAATATGTTTAAGGTTTTTTACAAAGGGCAGGAATATTAGGCCGTGCGGCTATAATATAAATCTCTTTACTAATCGCAGGTTGTGTGTTCGTTTTTTTAGAGTAGTGCTTATTATGCCTCCCTGGTCTATACGATCTATTACCACGTGGCCGCTCGTATCTGTTGCGTGTATTATTGTTTGATTGTCGAGTAATATCCCCACGTGTACGATCTTCCCCTCCGCATTATCAAAAAATGCAAGATCCCCACAGCGACCGTGCTGAAGGAAATCAACTAATTCCCCTTCCTGTGCCTGTTGTGCAGCATCTCTGGAAATAGATTTATTGCATAGCTTATAGGCCATTTGTGTTAATCCGGAACAATCTATCCCGGCAATTGTGCGCCCTCCCCATTGGTATGGCGCATTTACATAATGTAATGCAACGGCTTTTATTGAATCACAATCAAGCGTTGCACGGTTTATGTTCAATTTTTTTCCCTTATATCTACCTAGCTTATTTCCTAAAGCTATTCTCCCACTTTTTAGATCACAACCCATAGGCAACCACATTTCAGTGTGCTCAAAGACTATTTTATCTGTATGCCCTGCGGAAAGATATTTCGGTGCTTTCCTATATTCTTTTCTGGAAATGAATGTCAGCTGAGAAGCTTTGCACCATCCCTCATAACCATCCCATTCTATTCGTATACGTGCCCATTCCTTATCATTTATTTCCAGTATTTCAGCTCTTTCACCAAACAGTAATTGTGTGGTTTGTTCAGCCCTGTGTGTTGGCTCGCTTCGTACAGGAATTACAGACGTATTGCAATAAGAAAAGGATAAGACCATGTGTGGTTTTTGTGATGAGAAATGGTGTCTTTTATACAGCAAAATTACTTAATAAACGTCATGCTGCGTTGCTTATCACGCTTTTACGCTTCCTTATCAAAATGTTTGCTAACTTAGCAGGCTAAAATCATTAGAAACCTCTGCATAGATATTATTTATATGTGAGAGGGAAACATTAAATAAAAGTTACTAAAAATAATTATGGACTCCACAATCATCGTCGCTATTGTAGCAGTGGCGGCTATACTAATAGGAATATTTCTCGGAAAACTTATTTTTTCAAAAAATGCACAACGCCAGGTAGAAGAAGCAGACCAACAAGCTAAAAAACTGATAGAAGACGCCAAAGCTCACTCTGAGACTCTTAGGGAAAAAAAGATACTCGAAGCAAAAGAACATTTTCTACAGTTGAAAAGTGAACATGAAAAAGAAGTTTTTCAGCGTAACCAGAAATTAGCTGAAGCGGAAAACAGGGTAAAACAGCAACAGCAAAGCTCCAATGACAAAAATGCAAATCTTCAGAAGCAAATACAGGAATACGAGCAGCTAAGAGAAAACCTTGATCGCCAGCTGGAAGTTGTAAATATAAAACGTACTGAGCTGGAACGCCACCAGGAAGAGCATATAAAGCGTCTTGAAAAGGTATCAGGTCTTTCTGCGGAAGAAGCAAAGGCTGAACTGATGGAAGCTGTTAAGGAAGAGGCGCGCACCCAGGCAATGTCTCATGTGAAAGAGATAATGGAAGAGGCAAAAGTAAACGCATCCAAAGAGGCGAAAAAGATTATTATACAAACTATACAACGTACTGCTGCTGAACAGACAATAGAAAATGCGATCACAGTTTTCAATCTGGAAAGCGACGAAATAAAAGGGCAGATAATAGGCCGCGAGGGCCGTAATATCAGGGCGCTTGAGGCTGCAACCGGTGTAGATCTTATCATTGATGATACTCCTGAAGCTATTGTTTTAAGTTGCTTTGATCCGCTCCGCCGTGAAATTGCCCGTCTTGCATTGCAAAGATTAGTTCAGGATGGCCGTATCCACCCTGCGCGTATCGAGGAAGTAGTAGAAAAGACCAAGAAACAGCTTG
>DATNFP010000041.1:0-12580 GCA_035606335.1 Flavipsychrobacter sp.
AGATGCAGTAGGATATTCTCCGCACAAATGCTTGAATGTAGCCTGGCTTGTTTTATTAAATGTTCTGCTTTGCAATGCTTCGTAAAAGGCGCGATTGCGCTCATCACCATTTATACCCAGCATTACCAAATCTATTTCAGAAATTGAGATACCTGATCTTTCTAGAAAAAGATTAAGCTTACTTAATGCTACTTTTTTTTCAGAGGTAGTAAAAATAAAAGTGTCCCTGATCTGCAAATGAGATCTTGCAGCAGGCTCACCAGATAAAAGAAAGAAAGCAGCGCCCTCACCACCAATGCTTCCTAAAAAATTACTACGAGTGATGTCACGCGGTGTGGCGGGGGTTTTTCTATATACATTGCCCGCCTGCAATAAACTTTTGGTAATTTCAGTAAGCTCGTCTATCCCCCCTGTCAATATTGTCTCACCAGGATGATCATTCAAGTATAATTGTGCATTGACAACTGCATGTTCAAAAGAGTGACCACGATGAACATAGGTAATATTATGGCCATGACAACCGGACAATAGAGCGATCTGACCTGCCACTGTGTTATGGGTGGACTGGATGAAAGATGTAGGAGTAAGCATCTGTTCATCCTGTGCAATCATTTTTACAAGGAACTGCTCCGTATCATTTAGGCAACCTAATGCCGTTCCTACAGATAGGGCATCAGGCTTTTCAAGGCCAGCCTGTTGCATGCAGATCCTGGATGCACCGATGCCCATGCGCACAACTTTGCTCATTCGCCTTAGCTGCATGGGTGGTATTACATCTTTGTAATCCGGCTCTATTGCAAGCAGCTGGTCGGTGTTATAAGAAGGTGCTGATGCGAGAAAATCATTATTGCTATTATTCCCCTGCGCGCTGATAATTCCTGTTCCGTTTATATACAGCTCCATATCAGCATTTTGAAAAAATAAGAGAAGAGCAATTGCCACCAAAACCAAATGAATTGGAAAGAACATTACGAATATTCAAACCCGTTTTCAATTCAGTAGTTGGGTGCCATGAAATATCATCCATTGGCGTTTCCCATCTTAGATTCGGGAATACCACACCATGTTGTATGCTTAATACGCTGAAAACTGCTTCTACCCCTCCTGATGCGCCTAATGTGTGCCCTGTGAATGCTTTTGTAGAAGAGGCCATAGGTATATTGTTGCCAAATATTGTTTCTATCGCTTTTCCTTCGGAGCTATCATTGTTTTCTGTACCTGTTCCATGCAGATTGATGTAATCGATATCGGCAGCATTTATTCCTGCCTTATTCAATGCTCCTTGTATCGCCAGTATATTTCCCGTGCCTTCGGGTGAAGAAGCTGTTTGATGATATGCATCATTTGCATTGGCATATCCGCTAACAGTACAAATCGGTGCCGCGTTCAACTGTTTTAAGGCACGCTCATTTGCTAACACTATATAGCCCGCACCCTCACCAAGATTAAGACCACGCCTGTTCTTATCAAATGGCTGACAAGGCTGCTTATCCAATATCATCAGGGTATTAAAACCATTCAAAGTAAAACGTATAAGGCCATCGGTACCACCCGCCACAGCAACATCAATCATATTATTAGCTATCATTTGCGCAGCCATCATAATACTATTTGCAGAAGACGAGCAAGCTGTACTGATGGTAGTAGTAAAATCCGAAAAACGGAAATGTTTGCTTACTAATTCCGTTACTGCACCACATTCATGATACATCACCTGCTGCAGATTTGCAGGATGTTGCCCTTTTTTATAAGTTTTGAAAAAAATTTCAGTGAGATCCATGCCACCATTTGTGGAGGCGGAAAAAAATCCGGTACGTAGTCCTGTAGACTTTTTTTCAAAGGGCTTCCATGCTTCCTTAACTGCGGCCGCACTTAGCAAAGCTGTCCTTGGCCAATATTTGCCGGAGCCGGATATAGCTGCTAATTCCTGATTAGATCTTTTCACTTCACCCACAGGCAAAGTATCTTTCCAAAAAGTTTCAAGATATTCTGCTTTGCTTATACCACTTTTGCATGATACTAATGAATCCAGGCAGGAACTTGTATCATCTCCTATAGCAGTAATAATTCCAGTATTTACCACATAGGCTGTTTGTCTCATCTAATGCTTTTATTAGCTGAGCTAAATGTAACACTTGAAAAGGGAGAATTGTTCCGGTGAGACGAGCGGCCGTCAGGATTTTTTTGAGACCTGACATTAATGATGTCGTAAGATGTAAATTCAATATCCGACACCGGACCGACACAAGGAATGAATGTGGCTAACTCTATGTTGCGAAGTTCTCTTTCTTCACTCAGTCTCTGGCGAATTGTTCTTAAATGCCAGGGTTTTATTAGACGCAACTTTTTCATTTATCTCTCGAAAAAAATGTTGTTTTTTTATTATTGTTTACTAATTCTTATACAGTTTCTGCATTGTTGCAGGTGATAATATTAAACCATTTTCATTTTTAGTGACCCAAAACAAGCATATATCATGTTCTTCATCTGCTATATCCACCCAGCCACAAATACATGCTTTCATACCCCTGTTTTCTATTAAGTCATTCACCCAAAAGCAAAGCTCATCAGTATCGAACCTCTCGCTTATCAGGCAGGTTTGCTCGCCTTTGAATCCGTGTCTTATACATATCTCTCCCAGCATGATGTTTGGGAGGGTATATACAAAAAGTGCCGGACTTGGGAAATTTGTTATAGTGTTACTATACTTTTTATCTACATCCAGGCATCCGTGCGACGACGCAAGTACTACTCCGATCTCATCTTTTTGCAACCCATTATACAGAAACTCATCATTGTTTTTCAATAAGTATTCTGCGCTAATCCATGCCCATTTGCATAAAATATCCATTTTAAAAAACTTTGGATAATTATATGATAATTCAATATAAAGATCTTCGGGGCGGGAGGTCTCTTTCTTGCTTAAAGATACTAAGGGAACACCATTTCTGGCTGTTATCTGCCTGTTAATGAGTACGTTATGACTAATACTTAGCTTCACTTCCCTCTATATATATCAAATTACATGCCTAATTTTTGGCATTTATAGCATGCTTTCTCTCACTCACAGCATGCATATATCGGCTCAAAGTACGCAGATTTTTTTCATGATTCCTAACAAAAGGATTAGAAAGGTCCCATACGTAACCCGCTAATATTGAACATATTTTTGATTTGTTATCCGGATCAGGTTCTTCGGTAAAAAAGATATTAAATAGATCTCCATTATACCATGCGTTCACATAAGTTCTAAACACATCTATCCCCCGCCTCATAAAATCTGCATAGCCATTTTCCCAATTTACCTCCTCACCTTTCAAATGCTTAATTACTAAGTTAGCTGCTGTTTGAGCTGATACCGATGCTAATGTGACACCTGAGGAGAATATGGGATCGAGAAATTCTGTTACATTACCTGTAAGTACAAATCCTTTTCCGTAAAATGTGTCGGTGGTTGAGCTCCAACTTTGTAAAGTGCGTGGCTCGTTCCATACGAGGGTTGTATCTTTAAAACGATCGGCTAATATAGGTTGGTCGGCAAGAAGCTTTCTGAATTTTTCTTCAGAAGTGCCTGTATATTGATCAAAAAATTCAGGATCTCCAACGTAACCTACCGAAGTATTTTCATTTGAAAAAGGTATCACCCATATCCACGTTTTGGGGTTATGCACACAGATTATGATCCTGTTTGGCTCATAAGCATCGCTTCGTTTTTCATCTGTAAGATGACAGAACATAGCCCTGCGCACAGGCTGATTGGATGGTTTATCCAGGCCAAATAATCTTGGTATCACTCTTCCGTAGCCACTGCCATCTACAATAAAGCGTGCTTTTATAGTTTCCAGGCTACCATCCTTCATCTTCACAGTCGTCAGCGAATGGTCATCAAATATCTGAATGTTTATTACTTCTGTTTCATATTGTACAGAAATACCCTTACGTTCACATTCATCGGCAAGAACTTTGTCGAATTCGGCACGTGGCACCTGCCATGTATGACCCCAACCCGGTGTATATTGTTTATCAAAATTGAAATCACAAATATGATCGCCCATTACAAACTTAGCCCCATCCTTTCTCTGAAAATGTTTTGCTTCAATGGCATCAATAAAATCAGCTTCTTTCATTGCTTCCATGCAACGAGGCAAAAAACTTTCTCCGATTACAAAACGAGGGAAAAGAGTCTTTTCGACTATTTGTACAGATATTCCTGAACGATGCATAATAGATGCTGCGATTGTTCCTGACGGTCCGGCGCCAATTACCAATACATCCACTTCTTTATTTAAGCTCATAATGCTTTTTATTTGCAATATTGAAGGTTATTTTTTGCGCAATTCAAGTATGGTGTGAGTCAACCCAACATCATCGATCTCTCTTATCAAATCAAATCCTGCTTTTTCTATAAATTCAAAATACAGCCGGCTATCGTATAGCTGGCTATTCCCGTTTGCCATTGTTGTAAAATATAACGATGTCATTTGAAGGCTAAATGCAGATGTTTCAAAGCGCTGGCGATCCCAAAAAGTTTCGTTGATAAATATGCGCCCATCGTCTGATAAAGCATCGTGACACTTACGCAAAATAAAAATTATCTCTTCATCTGCAAAACAATCAAGGAACTGGCTCATCCAGATCACATCGTAATTTTTTGGAAGTACGATATCATGCTGCAATATGTTCAACGGGTAATAGCTAACCCTATCCTGGTAGCCTAATGCCTCAATATTTTTCTTTGCAATATTTATTACTTCGGGCATATCGGCAATGCCCACATGTACATCTTTATCATGCTCAAGACATAATTGCGCCCATTTCCCTGTATTGCCACCTATGTCCAATATTTTTTTCGGAGCACTCTCAAATACCAATGGTATTGCTTCTGGAAAAACATTATCCGAGTAATAATGATCGAAAGCAAACCAGCTTGTTTTAGCAGGTTCCAGAAGGTGAAAAAGTCCCTGATAAATAGTATCCCAATTGCCCAGGTGCTTTAAGCCCCGCGGTTTCCCATCCACCAGAGACTGCTTCATATCCAAAGCGCCTTCGGCACAGATGTCGCGCATAAAATCAGTATTTACACGCGTCATCGCATTATTTAAAAAAATATGGCCTGTCTTAGCCAAAAAGTATTTATTGTCTTTTCTATACAATAACCCTATCCCTAAGCCGGCCTCCATCAGCACACGTACTGCATAGTTGGACATGCCTGCTTTTTCCTGTACTTCGTCTATTGTAGCACCTATGTTCCTGGCTTCCTCTATATGATTAAGAATACCGCTATCGCGCATAATTACAGAAGCCTGAAATACATAGGGAGCAAATGCTATAAACTGTGCCTGGGCAATAGCTTCGAGTGCAGTTTTTTTATCTTCTTCGAATAATGATTTCTTTGTTGTCTTTTCAGGAGTGCCCAACATAATTAATGATAAGATAAATTGTATTTTAAAAACACAACTTATAAATGATTATAAAATAGATATCTATGAATGTTTGCAATATACGGTAAACTATTAAAAATGTGGCCCATTTGAATAATGACATCATGCTAATCCTGCCCTTTATAAATATACGCAAGTATATCATTTATATCCTTGTCGCTAAGATTCGGGAAGGAAGGCATTGCAGCCTGATTCCAGTCTGTAAACAGTTTGGAAGCATAAGCATTTTGCTTGCTGTTTATTATTTGCTGAGAGTTCTTTATAAACGATTTTACTTGTGTTGTATCATTGTTCCAACGGCTTACTACACCCGTAAGTTTAGGGCCCATTTTGTCCTGATTTATAGAATGGCATTGTGAACAGTTGTTCACGAAAAGCTGTTTGCCATTATCTTCAGGTGTGGTTTGATTTCCAGCACTACCATTACTTTGTTGGCTTTGTCCACAGGCAACCAATAACAATGCAATTGCCACAAAAGAGAAGATGCTTCGTTTCATAAAATATGTTATTTTTTATCTTTCTAATGAATGAATACTGTGGAACAAACGTTTCCACCGCATGTCCCGGAACATGCTTTCACCATAGCTTAGCCATATTAACCATGCTTTGCCAACAATATGGTCTTCAGGCACAAAACCCCAGTAGCGTGAATCTGCAGAATTATGCCTGTTGTCGCCCATCATCCAGTAATAATCCATCTTAAAAGTATAAGTATTGGTTTCTTTACCATTAATGATGAATTTGCCGTTCCGCTCTTCCAGCTTATTATGCTCATAGCTTCCTATAACACGGCTATAGATGGAAATGTTTTTCGGTGTGAGAGTAATTGTTGTTCCTTTTTTAGGAATGGTTATAGGGCCATAATTATCCATATTCCATTTGTAATTGACTGTATCGAAAGGATATACCCACATATCCGGACGAGGCACTACCATGCCCGCCGGTTCGTAATAAAGTCTTACCCCTATAACTCCCGGTTGCTTTTTTACAATATCTACTTCATCGTTTTCTAAATTGTATAAATACTCCTTCTCGCCTATTCTTTCGGGCTGCTCTATATTATATTGTTGAACAAGGCCAGGAGATAACGGGTGCCCATCCGTTGTTACAATATAATCCGTTTTGGAATGAGGGAACAGTGTATTTGGTTTGCCATTCACATATACTCTTGTGTTTTTTATTTCTATAACATCTCCCGGAATACCAATGCAACGCTTGATGTAGTTTTCCTTTTTGTCTACAGGTCGGGTTATTACCGTGTATTTGCTCAAAACATTGGCACGTCCAAACAAGCGGCAAAGTGAATAATAATCTTCCTGCTGCTCCATTTCCAGTGCTACTGTGTCGCCCGCGGGGAAATTAAAAACCACAACATCATTACGTTGCACCGGGCTGAAGCCTGGCAAGCGATGGTATTTTAATTCTACTGCTTCTGTATAAGATTTATATCCGAAAATAGAATTATGCACTAAGGGTATTGCTATTGGCGTCATTGGTACACGTGGTCCATAAGCCAACTTACTCACAAATAAGTAATCATTGACAAGCAGGGTATTTTCCATTGAGCCTGTGGGAATGGTGTAGGCCTCTACTATAAAAGTGCGGATAAGGGTGGCAGCGATGACAGCAAAAATGGCAGCATCAAGCCATTCACGCCATATAGGTTTTCTCTTTATTTTGGCTCTGTTTTCCCTTTCCGAAGATGCCATTAAGAATAAATATAAGTGCCAAAAGTAGCAACCTTCATCAATAATTCACTATATCGTTTTACATAACATGTTTTTTATTTCCTGTTCATAAGCTAAAATTTTTATATGGCTTATTTTTATAGAGCTAAGGATTGCAGCACTTCTCATCAATGTATCTGTTTACAAGCTGTTCCCATACATTAAGAAATTGAGCTATTGGCCAATTATTCCTATTTTGCCGCAAAAACACTGATGGCACGTTCCGTAACTATATTAGGTGCTGGACTAGTAGGTTCGTTATTAGCAATTATTCTACGCAAACGTGGATACGAAGTAACCGTATATGAGCGCCGACCAGATATGCGCAAGGCAACAATAGGAGCCGGGAGATCAATAAACCTTGCAATGAGCGTACGGGGATGGAATGCTTTAGACCTTGCAGGATTAAGAAAAGAAATGGAGGCACTGGCAATACCCATGCAGGGACGGTTTTTGCACCAGCCTGATGGCAATACTGCTTTTCAACCTTATGGTAAAAATAATGAAGCGATATATTCGGTAAGCCGTGGTGAGCTGAATAAAAAATTAATGTCGCTTGCGGAGGAACAAGGCGTGTCTATACATTTCGATCATCGATGCACAAGGGTGAATGTACAAGACAATACTCTTTATTTCCAAATGCCTGATGGTAGTGAAAAAGCTGTAAAGGCAGATTTACTTTTTGGCGCTGATGGGGCTTTCTCCGCGCTTCGCACCAGCTATACACATATCGACAGAGTAAATTCCTCACAGAATTACCTGGAATATGGATATAAAGAACTGACTATCCAGCCAGGCAATGATAACAAATGGGTAATGGAAAAAAATGCTTTGCATATCTGGCCACGAGGCAAGTTTATGATGATAGCCTTACCCAATACAGATGGCTCTTTTACCTGCACACTATTCATGCCTTTTGAGGGAGAAAACTCTTTTGAAAAATTAAAAACAAAGGATGATGTAACATCTTTCTTCAATACGGTGTTTACCGATGCTGTTCCTCTAATGCCAACATTAGGAGAAGACTTTTTTGCCAATCCCACTTCTTCTCTTATTACTACACATATCTATCCATGGCATTATACAGATAAAAGTGCCTTAATAGGTGACGCGGCACATGCTATTGTGCCATTTTACGGTCAGGGCATGAACGCAGGATTTGAAGACTGCACCATATTGTCGAAGCTAATGGACAGGCATAATGATAATTGGGAAACAATCTTTAAAGCTTACGATCAAAAGAGAAAACTAAATGGTGATGCTGTTGCGCAGCTTGCATTGCTTAACTTTGTAGAAATGAGAGATAAAGTGGCAGACCCGGTTTTTCTTGAGCGCAAAAAAATAGAAAAAGAATTAGGAAAACGCTATCCCAACCAATTCATATCGGTATATGAGATGGTTTCATTTAGCCATACTCCGTACGATACTGCTCTGCGTTGCATACAAGCACAGGATCAGCTACTGCAGCGTATCCTGAAAGAAGGAGATTTTTTTGAAAACGTTGAGAAGCAGGATTTTACTCACCAACTGGATGAATGGTTAAACGACTATCACTATTCGGTACAACAACTGGATTTTGGGAACGAGGCCTGATAAACGCTGGACTGTAAAGCCAGCTAACGAAGAATATATAAAACAGCTCTCTGACGATTTGAAAGTGCACCCCGCACTATGCAGACTGCTGGCAGTGCGTGGCATATCGGGTTATGAAAGCTCGCGACTTTTTTTCCGTCCCGACCTCTCTCACCTGCATGATCCATTTTTGATGAAGGGTATGCAACTGGCAGTTAACCGGATCAGTGATGCTGTTGAATGGCATGAGCGCATTATGGTATATGGCGATTATGATGTAGATGGCACTACCGCTGTTTCCGTTGTTTATTCATTCCTGAAACAACATTACAAAGGCGAACTTGCTTATTATATTCCTCATCGGTATCGCGAAGGGTATGGTGTATCCAAACAAGGAATTGATCATGCTCATGAGAATGGCTATACATTACTTATTACGCTTGATTGTGGTATAAAATCTGTGGAATTAATTAAGTACGCGCAATCATTAGGCATAGATGTTATCGTGTGTGATCACCACTTACCTGATAAGCAATTGCCTCCTGCACTGGCAATATTAAATCCCAAACAGCCGGAATGTAATTATCCATTTAAAGAATTAAGTGGCTGCGGTATTGGTTTTAAACTTATCACAGCGCTTGCCAAGAAATGGGACTTACCTGCGGAGGTCACGAACGAATATTTAGACCTTGTGGCAACGAGCATAGCTGCAGATATCGTACCTATGGATGGAGAGAACAGGGTGCTGGCATATTACGGCCTGAAGAAAATAAATGAATCCCCATGTCTTGCAATTGAGATCTTGAAACAATTAGGCGGCGTTACAAAACCATTGCGCATATCTGATCTTGTATTTGTAATAGGGCCTCGTGTAAATGCCGCTGGACGCATGGATGATGCACGAAAAGCAGTAGAATTCTTCATAGAAAAAGATCCTGAAAAAATTAACGCACTTGCCGCCGCCTTGCATTCAGATAATTTTGAACGCAAAGAGGTAGATAAAAATATTACAGAAGAAGCACTGAGCCTGATACAGAACGACGATATAATGATAAGCCGGAAGTCAACAGTGCTTTATCAACCACATTGGCATAAAGGTGTGGTGGGTATTGTTGCATCCCGATTGATAGACCATTATTACCGTCCTACTATTGTCCTTACGTCTTCTAATGATAAAGTGGCCGGCTCTGCACGCTCTGTGAGTGGTTTTAATATTTATGAGGCATTACATGAATGCCGCGACTTGCTTGAAAATTATGGCGGACACTTTTACGCAGCCGGGATGACATTACATCCTGACAAGGTGAATGATTTTGTGAATAGATTTGAAGAAGTTGTTTCCCGCACTATTACACCTGATCTGCTGATACCGGAAATAGAAATAGATGCAGAAATACATCTTTCTGATATAAAGATGCCCTTTTATAAAATCATTGAGCAGTTCGAACCTTTTGGGCCTACCAATTTGAGACCTGTTTTTATAACAAGAGGTGTATATGATTACCAGGGGTATTCAAGGGTTGTAAAAGATATGCATTTGAAATTTGTTGTTCATCAGAATAATGGTACTGTAATAGATGGTATTGGTTTTGGCATTGCTGATAAATATGATATTGTTGCCAATGGGCCATTTGATATGCTCTACACCATTGATGAAAATGATTATAATGGCACTGCTAAGCTACAAGTGAAAGTATTAGATATAAAAGCTTCAGCATGATATCTCAGAAAATAAAAAATGCCCCATACTTTAAGCATGGGGCATTTTTTATTTTCTAAACTTAGTGCTATACTAAACTGATGTCAAAGTTTACCAGGTCAACAAATTCTTCAATACGGTTTTCTATATCTTCCTGGCTTATTTCTTTCAGGCGGGTCGGTCCGAATTTTTCAACACAGAATGACGCCATCGCTGAACCCACGATGATACCTGTTTTCATATTTTCGAACGAGATATCTTTTGTGCGTGCTATATGACCTATGAAACCACCTGCAAAAGTATCACCAGCTCCTGTCGGATCAAAAACCTCTTCTAACGGTAATGCAGGTGCAAAAAATACTTGCTTTCCATAAAATAAAAGTGCTCCATGTTCACCTTTCTTTATTATCAGGTATTTGGGGCCCATCGCCTGGATCTTTTGAGCAGCTTTTACCAGCGAATACTCACCACTCAGTTCACGAGCCTCACTATCATTTACCATCAGTACATCTACCATTGTGAGCACCTTCTTCAAATCATCCATAGCGGTTGCCATCCAGAAATTCATGGTGTCCATCACGATCAGCTTGGGACGTTTTTTCATCTGGTTGATAACGCTTATTTGTACTGCCGGTACAAGGTTGCCTAACATCAAAAACTCACTTTCCTTATAACTTTCCGGTATCTGTGGATTGAATTGCGCCAATACATTAAGGTCAGTTACCAGGGTATCGCGCGTGTTCATATCCAGGTGATAACGTCCACTCCAGAAAAAGCTTTTACCATCTTTTACTACTTCCACACCTTCAAAATCCACACCTCTGTTTTCCAGTTGGGTAATTTCTTCCTGCGGGAAATCGCCACCTACAATTGATACGGCCTTGATAGGCTCATGGAAATTAGATGCGGCCCAGGCTACATAAGTAGCAGAGCCACCAATGATCCTGTCTACTTTTCCAAATGGGGTTTCTAATGCATCGAAGGCCATACTGCCTACTACCAGTAAAGACATATAATAATAAACTTTGCGGCAAATGTAGCAGATAATTTGGCAATATGAAATGCCACATTTTGCCGTATCGTTTTTATTTACCAACTTATCATTACTAATTGGAATTGCCGAATTATCCAGACATCGCATTACCACATTCACTTATCTTTGCTCTATATGTCAGATTTATATCTATATAATTCTTATACACGTCAAAAGGAAAAATTTGAACCCTTGTTGCCTGGCTATGTCGGGTTATATGTTTGCGGCCCTACCGTATCAGGTGAATCTCACATGGGGCATGCGCGTCCTTATATCACTTTTGATGTAGTGTTTCGCTATTTGCAGCACCTGGGATATAAAGTGCGGTACGTACGAAACATCACCGATGCAGGTCATTTTGAAGAGGAAGGACGCGAAGCCGAAGATAAAGTGAGCAGTAAGGCACAATTAGAAAGGCTGGAGCCTATGGAACTCGTACAGAAATATACAAACCTGTTTCATTGGGGCATGCATCTGTTCAATTGCCTGGATCCAAATATTGAACCTGCGGCCACGGGGCATATAATAGAACAAATAAGCATGATAGAGGATATCATGAAAAAAGGATATGCTTACGCGGTGAACGGTTCTGTTTATTTTGATGTAAGAAAATATGCCGAGCATTATCCGTATGGCAAGTTGTCAGGCAGGGTGCTTGACGACCAGTTGGAGACCAGCCGCGAGCTGGAAGGCCAGGAAGAAAAAAGAAATAAAGCTGATTTCGCTCTTTGGAAAAAAGCGCCTCCACAGCATATTATGCGATGGCAAAGCCCATGGGGCGAGGGGTTTCCAGGCTGGCATATTGAATGCTCGGCGATGAGCAGCAAATATCTCGGCCCGTCTTTTGATATACACGGTGGTGGTATGGACTTGCAATTTCCACATCACGAAAGTGAGATAGCACAATCTACTATTGCTCATGGTAACTCACCCGTGCGCTATTGGATGCATAATAATATGATTACCATCAATGGGAAGAAGATGGGAAAGAGCTATAATAATGTGATAAAGCTTACTGAATTGTTTAGTGGCAACCATCCATTATTAGAGCAGCCTTATCATCCAATGGTAGTGCGTTTTTATATATTACAGACACATTATCGCAGCA
>DATNFP010000042.1:0-2036 GCA_035606335.1 Flavipsychrobacter sp.
TCAGGAGATATTAATAATGTCATGAAAAAATATGAAAATGATATGGGTGACTACCTCTTTTTAGCAGCTACTAAATAATATGCTAAAGAAAACTTGGCCTGTCCAATCTTTTTGCTATCCTGTTAGCGGCATTCATTAATCCCACATGGCTATACGCTTGTGGAAAATTACCCCACTGGCTACCATCTTTAGCATCAACATCCTCGCTAAGCAAACCAAGATGATTAGTAAAATCCATTAACATGTTGAATTGTTCAACTGCTTCATCAGTACGCCCTACACATGCAAGCGCTTCGACATACCAAAATGCAGTAATCAGAAACGTTGTCTGAGGCTTGCCAAAATCATCTGCATGTACGTAGCGATAAAATAAACCTTTGTCTGCTTTTAGCTCTTTCTCTAAACCAATCAAATGATTTTTAGCACGTTCTGAATCAGGATCCAGGTAATTCATCATTATTAATTGCAAGGTGCTGGCATCAAGGTCGGATACACCAATAGCTTGTGTATATACTTTTCTTACCGGATCATAGCATGCTTCTATTTTTTCAACAGATTTGTTCAGAAGGGTTCTCGCCATATTCAGCAATCGTTCATCACCTATATGCTTTGCCATTTTCACTGCCGCTCTGCAACCTGCCCACTGAAACAGATTGGTATAACAATGATGCTGTACTGTATTTCTAAATTCCCATATTCCTGCATCGGGCTCATCAATTGTCGTTTCTATTTTACGCAAAATGTTGCTTATCCATATAGAGGAATCATGACGTTCTTCGAATATAAAACGACGATCGGTGTACAGAGGCAATAGAGATAAAAGTACCTGGCCATAAGTATCGTTCTGCACATGCTCAACAGCCTGGTTGCCTATTCTTACTGGCTTGTTTCCCATATAACCCTCGAGATCCACTATTATCTCTTTAAAGTTGGCACTCCCTGTGATTGTGTACAACGGATTGTAGCGCTCATTATCTTTTACAACGAGGTTGGTGATAAAATGGAAATAATGTTCTGCCTCTTCGAAGTGACCTATATTGTTGAATGCATTCAGTATGTAATAAGCATCGCGCAACCAGCAATAACGATAATCCCAATTACGGCCGCTCATGTGAAACTCCGGCAAACTGGTAGTGCTGGATGCAATGATTGCTCCTGTATCTTCGTACTGGTGGATCTTTAATGCCAGTGAAGAACGGATCACCTGCGGCTGGTACATATTGCCTATTCCCGTATTTTTTATCCATTGGCGCCAATGGGCAATTGTGCGCATCAAGAAATCTTCAGAAGTTGTTTCCAATGGCGCTTCTAATGGAAGGCCATAAGTGAGCACTAAATATTTGGTTTCATTCAGTACCAAATATTGACCATTAAGAATATGGTTTAGTGATACATTGGTGGTAAGGCGCAAGGGCTTTTCCAAACCTGTAAATTCTATATGATTACTCCCCTGATAAGACGTCAGTTGCTTTCTGCCATAGTCTCCTACAGGATTGCAGGTAACCTTGATACGAGGATAACCAGATATCGGTTCAATTTTCCGGATCACCATTAGTGGCCTGTAGTACCTTTCATACAAATAAAATCGCGGGGCAAAGTCTGTTACTCTATACTTGCCGGAACCGCATTCTATTTCTGTCGTGAGGACATTTGTGTTTTCAATATAGCGCTGTATAGAATGATATTCACCTTCGGGGAGAATAGAAAATTCACCTCCTTTCTGCGTATCGAGCAAACTACCGAATACAAAGCTACTATCAAAACGCGGCCAGCAGAGCCAGGAAATATTTGTATCAGTTTGTACATGTGCAAGATATGCGCAGTTTCCTATAATGCCTGAATTGTATGTGTGACGTTGCATTAATTGATCTTGGGATTTATATTCGAAAATGCTAAAAAAAAGTGCCAGTAATAAATATATTAATTAGCATCTATAAATGATTAGAAATTTATGCGTTACAATACCATTAAATGCCAATAGCTGTAATAATGAATATGGTTATTGACCAACAGGATGTGTTTTAATCTTTTTGGCT